>NZ_JAGPYL010000064.1:0-38254 GCF_018070095.1 Micromonospora sp. U56 | reverse complement strand
CTGCCGCACCGACGTGGCAGCGGCCGGCGGCCACCGGGCCGCTGCCCACCGTGCACCATCCGGCGTCGACTGCCGCTGCGGGGCAGCCCGCAGCCGCGCCGGGCCCGCCCGCCCCCCGCGCCGGCGGACCGCCGCCGGCGCCGCCCGCGCCATCGAGGCCCCCCTCGCGGGGCACGGGCGGGACCGCCCAGCGCGGCCGGGTACCCGTACAGCGGAGCGTTTCCGCGCCGCCCGCCACCGGCGTGCCCCACCGGGGCGGGGGCAGGGCCGCCGATGAACTGATCGGCTCACTCGACCGCCGCCACCTCGACGAGCTGGCGCACCGGCTGATCGGCCCGCTGGGCCGGCTGCTCCGCGCCGAGCTGCGGCTCGGCCGGGAACGGACCGGCCGGCTCCTGGACGGTGGTCGGTGAAGGGCCGCCGGCACGCTCGTGCCGGCCCGATCCGGCCGGCACGAGCGACGCGAAAGGACAGTGGCACAAGGAGAGGACGAGCATGGCAACGGTCGACCCCGGTACGAGCGTCCACTTCCGACTGAGGATCGACGGGATGGATCTGGGCGACTGGAACAGTTGTCAGGGGCTCGGCTGCCAGGTGGAGGTCGAGCAGCACTCCGAGGGCGGCAACAACAGCTTCGTGTGGCAGCTCCCCTCGCGCATCTCGTACTCCAACGTCAGATTGGCCCGGCCGCTCACCCCGGACACCGCCAAGGTCGCGCGGTTCCTGTCCCAACTGCCCCGCGGCGTCAAACGGGGCACCGCCCAGATCGCCGCGCTGCGACCGGACAAGGCGGTGCTGGTGCAGTGGGCGTTGGCCGACGTGGTGCTGGCGAGCTGGGAAGGGCCGTCGTTCGACCCGAGCCGCTCCGAGGTCGCGACCGAGACCATCGAGCTGGCGTACCACGGTTTCCTGGAGGTCGGCGCGTGACCGCTGCATCCGGCAAGGTCGCCGCGTTCCTCCGGCGCTACCAGCCGCCCACCGACGGTCGCGGCCGGCCCGGCGGCGCGCTGGGCGGCCCGATCACGTTCATGTTCAACCCCAACCAGCTGACCCTCACCAAGTCGGCGAGCTGGATCACGCACATCGTGCGCGGCGCGGAGGAGGTCGGCATTCCGGAGTTCACCGGTTCCGGGCCCCGCACGCTGAGCCTGGAGGTGTTCCTGGACGTGACCGACACCCACGCCCGTACCGTGCAGCAACGGGTCGACGAGCTGTTGACGTGCCTGGTGCCGACCGCGCCGAGCATCCGGGCGAAGGCGCCGTCGCCGCCGTGGGTGAAGTTCGCCTGGGGCCAGTTCCAGACGGTGTCCTTCTACGCGTACGTCAGCAGTGTCAACGCCTCCTACACCCTGTTCGGCGCCAGCGGCACGCCGCTGCGCGCGACGTGCTCGCTGACCCTCACCGAGATCAGCGGCAACGTGCCCGGCCAGAACCCGACGTCGGGAAGCCGGTCGGCGCGGCGGGTGCACCGGGCGGTGGACGGGGACTCCCTCGCGCTGCTGGCCCACCGCGAGTACGGGGACCCGACGGTCTGGCGGGTCATCGCGGAGGCCAACGACATCGACGACCCGATGCGGCTGCGGGCCGGCACCGAGCTGCTGCTGCCGGCGACCGACGAGCTGCCGGCGCGCGGGTAGGAGAGCTCCGTGTCCGAAGGCAACTACACCAGTTACCTCGTCGTGAAGGCGCCGCGGGAGCTGCCGCCGGCGTGGGACACGAGGCTCGTGCACGCCTCGATCGAGGACAGCACGAACCTGCCGGCGTCGGCGACGCTGCGCTACCGCGACCAGAAGAGCCGGATGCTGCAGGAACTCGGCATCACCATCGGCACGAAGCTCACCGCCGCGGCGCGGACCGGCGACCAGCCCGCCCCGGTGCAGCTGTTCACCGGGGAGGTCGTCACGGTCGAGACCGAGTTCGACGGCACCGGCACGTTCACCACGATCCGCGCGCTGGACCTGTCGCACCGGCTGATGCGGGGCCGCCGGGTCGCCAGCTACTTCAACAGCAAGGCGTCGGACATCGCGGCCCAGCTGGCCAGGAAGGCCGGACTGCGGGTCGGGCGCATCGACCCGACGACCACGGTCTACGAGATGGTGACCCAGCCGAACATGACGGACTGGGAGTTCCTGCGCATGCTGGCCGTCGACAACGACGCCGAGGTGGTCATGATCGACGGGACGTTCGCGTTCCGACGGCCGGTGCGGGCCGCCACGGCGCCCGGCGCCGGTACGCCGGCGCGCCAGAGCCCGTACGTGGTCCAGATGAACGAGAACCTGCTGGCCGTACGGTCCACGGTCACCTCGATCGGGCAGCTGTCGCGGGTCACCGTCCGCGGCTGGGACGTCCAGCAGCGCAAGGAGCTGCGCGGGCAGGCGGTCACCGCCACCAGTGACGAGCTGCAGCTCTCGGTCACCCCACGCGACGTCGTGCGGCCGTTCGGCGAGGCCGAACTGCTGGTCACCGACGTGCCGTACCGCACCGACGCCGAGGTGAAGGCCGTCGCCACCGCGCTCGCCTCCGACGTGACGTCGGCCTTCGCCGAGCTGGAGGTGGGGATTCGCGGCAACCCGCGACTGCGGGCCGGCACACCGCTCACCCTGCAGGACGTCGGCGCCCCCTTCGCGGGCAAGTACACCACGACCGCCAGCCGGCACGTGTTCGGCCCGGCCAGCTTCTACGAAACCTGGCTCACCGTCAGCGGGCGGCAGGACCGCTCGTCGTACGGCCTCGCCGCCGGCGCGTCGGCGGCGGCGCGGGTCACCCGGGTACCCGGGTTGGCGATCGGGATCGTGACCGACACGAAGGCCGGACTGGACCGCCGGCACCCGGAGCGCCGGGACCAGGGCTGGGTGAAGTTGCGCTTCCCGTGGCTCTCCGATCAGTACGTCACCGACTGGGTCCGCACCGTGCAGCTCGGCGGGGTCGGCGGCGGCGGGGTGATCAGTCCCGAGGTCGGCGACGAGGTGCTGGTCGGCTTCGAGCAGGGGCTGCTCGACCGGCCGTACGTGATCGGCGGCCTCTACAACGGCGTCGACAAGCCCAGCCCGCACGACCTGCCGTTGGTCAACCCGGCCGACGGGTCGGTCAACCGGCGCTCGCTGGCCTCCCGCGAGGGTGGCTCGCGCGGGCGCAGGTCCCGGCGGGGCAACTGGGTGGAACTGCTCGACGGCAGCACGGCGCAGGCGGCCCAGGGCATCCGGCTCACCACCCAGAGCGGCGCCGACAAGCTGGTCGTCCACCTCGACCGGGCGGGCACGTCAGTGGTCGTGCGCAGCGACGGCAGCGTCGTGATCGAGGCGAAGCGGGAGGTGGTGGTGAACGGGCAGGGCATCACGCTCGACGCCGGCCGGGGCCCGCTGACGCTGACGGGACGGTCGGTGTCGGTGTCGGGCACCGCCGACGTCGACATCAAGGCACCGATCGTGCGGATCAACTGACGTGTCCGCCAGGAGAGGAGGAGCCATGCCCCAGGCGGCCCGGGTCAACGACCCCGTCAGCCATCTCGGCACACCGCTGACCCCCGGGCCGCCGAACGGCACGCTGGGGGTGCCGGCCGGCGCGGCCGTACCGGGGCTGCCCGCGAACGCCGGCTCGCCGCTGCTCGGTGTACCGAGCGTGCGCATCGCCGGCCAGCCGGCGGCGGTGGTCGGCAGCCTGTGCGTCTGCCAGCTGCACCTGTACCTGGCGCAGGGCAACCTCGTCCTGCCCGCCACGCCGCCCCCGACCACCGGCAAAGTGCTCATCGGCGGCTTCCCCGCGGCCCGTCGGGGCGACCGCGTCACCTGTCAGGCGACCATCAGCACCGGCGCCCCGAACGTGATCATCGGAGGCTAGCCGTGGCCGAACAGTTCATCGGGGCGGGCTGGGGATTCCCGCTGCGCACCGACGCCACCGGCGGCATCGCGCTCGTGACCCGCGAGCGCGAGATCGTCGAGGCGATCCACCTGATCCTGGGCACCGCGCCGGGCGAGCGCCCGATGCGGCCGGAGTTCGGGTGCGGCATCCACGAGTACGTCTTCGCGCCGGCGGACGAGAACACGGCCGGGCAGGTCGCCTTCGAGGTGCGGGCGTCGCTGGAGCGGTGGGAGCCGCGCATCGAGGTGCGCGACGTGGTGGTGGACTTCGACGCCGAGGAGGCCGGGACCCTCTACATCGACATCCGCTACGTGATCCGCGGCACCAACGACCCGCGCAACCTGGTCTTCCCGTTCTACGTCATCCCCACCCACGACGAACCCGCCGAGGAAAGTACTGCCTGATGCCGCTGCCCGCCCCGAACCTCGACGACCGCCGGTTCCAGCAGCTCGTCGACGAGGCCAAGCGCTTCGTCCAGCAGCGCTGCCCCGAGTGGAGCGACCACAACGTCTCCGACCCGGGGGTGACGCTGATCGAGGCGTTCGCCCACATGGTCGACCAGCTGCTCTACCGGCTCAACCGGGTACCGGACAAGGCATACCTGGCGTTCCTCGACCTGATCGGCGTCACTCTGTTCCCACCGACCGCCGCCCGGGCGGACGTCACGTTCTGGCTGTCCGCTCCGCAGACGCAGCCGGTCGTGCTGAGGGCCGGCACGGAGGTCGGTACCGTGCGCACCGAAACCGAGGAGGCGATCGTCTTCGCCACCTCGGCCGACCTGACGATCGTGCCGTGCGAACTCACCCGGCTGCGTACGCATCCGGCGGACGGCCGCCCGGTCGACCTCACCGACGAGCTGCTCGACGGCCGTGACGTCGCCGCCTTCTCTCCCACGCCGGCGGTCGGCGACGCCATGCTCGTGGGCCTGTCCGCCGCGGTGCCGTCGTGCGCGGTGGTGCTGAGCCTCGACAGCCGCGTCGAGGGGATCGGCGTCGACCCCCGGCAGCCGCCGCTGGTGTGGGAGGCGTGGAACGGCGCGGACTGGACGGCCTGCGAGGTCGACCGCGACGACACCGGAGGGCTGAACAGGCCCGGCGACGTGGTGCTGCACGTGCCGGCCACACACACCACCTCGGTCGTCGCCGGCCGGCACGCGGCGTGGCTGCGCTGCCGCGTCGTACCGGCCGATCCGGGGCAGCCGTTCTACTCCACCTCGCCCACCCTGCGGGCGGCCACCGCGTTCACCGTCGGCGGCACCGTCGACGCCGTCCACGCCGAGACCGTGTTCGGCGAGGCGCTGGGCGAGTCGGAGGGCGTGCCGGGGCAGCGGTTCACCGTGGCACGAACGCCGGTCATCCCCGACGACGAGCCGTTCGTGGTCGAGGTCTCCGACGGCGACGGCTGGCAGGAGTGGTCCGAGACCGACGCGTTCGGCCCGTCCGGTCCCCACGACCGCCACGTGGTGGTGGACCGCACGGCCGGCGAGGTCTCCTTCGCCCCCGCGGTCCGGCAGCCGGACGGCTCGCTGCTGCGGTACGGGGCGGTGCCGGCGAAGGGCGCCCGGCTGCGGGTGCGGCGCTACCGCACGGGGGGCGGCCGCAAGGGCAACGTGGCGCGCGGAGCGCTGTCGGTGCTGCGCACCTCCGTGCCGTACGTGACGGAGGTGGAGAACCGGGAGGCGGCCGCCGGCGGAGTCGACGGCGAGACGGTCGAGAGCGCAAAGCTGCGAGGGCCGGTGCAGTTGCGGGCGCAGAACCGCGCGGTCACCGCGCGCGACTACGAGTCCCTCGCGCACCAGGCGTGTCCCGCGGCCGCCCGCATCCGGTGCCTGCCGGCCGGTGACGGCGCCGAGGGCGGCGGGGTACGCGTGCTCGTCGTGCCCGAGGCGACGGCAGACGCGGACGAACGGCTCCGCTTCGAGCAGCTGATCCCGCCGGACGACATGCTCGCCGGCATCGCCGGGCATCTCGACCAGCGCCGCGCGATCGGTGCCCGGCTGGTCGTCGAGCCCCCCTACTACCAGGGCGTCACGGTGGTGGCCCGGCTCGTCGCCCGGCCGGACGCACCCCCGGAGCGGCTGCACGCCGACGCGCTCGCGGCACTGTACGCGTACCTCAGTCCGCTGCGCGGCGGGCCGGACGGGACGGGATGGCCGTTCGGGCGGCCGGTGCACTCCGGCGAGGTCTTCGGGGTGCTGCACCGGCTGCCCGGCGCGGAACTGGTGGAGGAGGTCCGGCTCTTCCCCGCCGACCCGCTGACCGGGCGCCGCGGTGACCCGGTGGCCCGCATCGAACTCGACCGGCACGCCCTGGTGTTCTCGTACGAGCACCAGGTCCGCGTGCACGAGCGCTGACGGAAGGGAGTCTCACATGCGCGGGGCCGTCGAGGGACTGGGCACACCGCATCCGCTGGCGCGCCAACTGCCGGCGATGTACGCCGCCGACGAGTTCGCCCAACGCCTGCTCGCCGCGCTGGACGACGTGGTCGCCCCGGTCTACGCGACGCTGGACAACCTGGCCGCGTACGTCGATCCGCGGCTCGGGCCGACCGACTTCGTCGACTGGCTCGCCGGGTGGGTGGCGGCGACCGTGGACCAGGACTGGCCGGTCGAGCGCCGCCGCGAGGCGGTGGCGCGCGCGGTGCGGCTGCACGGCATGCGTGGCACGCCGCGGGGCCTCACCGAGCAGGTGCGGGTGGCGTTCGGAGTGACCGTCGAGGTGACCGACAGCGGCGGCACCGCATGGTCGCCGACGCCGGGCGCCGACCTGCCCGGTTCGGCGCAGGCCGAGGTGACCGTCCGGGTACGGCCGGAAGACCAGCACATGGTGCCGTTGACGCGGCTGCGCGAGCTGGTCGACGCCAACCGGCCGGCGCACGCGCGGTACACGGTCGACGTCGCGGGGGCCGGGGCCACGGACGCCTCCACGCCCGCGCAGGGGTGAACGTGTCGGCCCGGATCTGCGACGAATGCGGCTCCCCGGTGACGGTCGGTGAGGCGTTCTGTGGCGTCTGCGGGACGTTCCTCGCGTGGGAGAACGGTGCGGGGACCTCCGCACTGCCGCCCGCCCCGGCCCCGGCGGTCACCGCCCCACCCAGGACCCCGCCGCCGCCGGTCCCGCCGCTCGAGGCAGCGGCACCAGCCCCGGGATCGCCGGATCGCGCCGGACCGCCCGACCCGCTGAACGGTCACGAACCGACCACGGCCGACCAGCCGAGCGCGGTGCAACCGGCGCGCCCGGCCGCGCGCCGACCGACCGTACGCACCCACGCCGACGACGGCGCCGGCCCGGACGATCTCCTGTGCCCGGTCTGCGACACCGGCAACGCCCGCGGACGCAGCTTCTGCCGCCGCTGCGGCGCGAGCCTCGTCAGCACCGCACAGCAGGCTGCCCGGCCGCCGTGGTGGCGGCGCTGGCGCCTGCCGAGACGTCGCCGACGGTGGGGCCTGCTCGGCCGGCTGCTCACCTGGCTGCTCGTCCTCGCGCTCCTGGCCGGCCTCGGGTACGGAGCCGTCGTGCTCGGTCGCAAGGCCACCGACGCGGTACGCGACCGGATCGCCAAACCCCAACCGGTGCACCCGGTCTCGGTGCATGCCTCAAGCTCGGCACGCGCGCACCCGGCCGCGTCCGTCGCCGACGGGCTGAGCAACCGGTACTGGGCACCGGCGACGACCGGCGCCGCCACGGGCGAGTACGTGGAGCTCACGTTCCCCGCACCGTTCCGGCTGCTCGACCTGATCGTGCATGCCGGCGCCGCCACCGAACAGGAGGTGTTCCTCACGCAGGCACGCCCGGCACAACTGGAGCTGACCGCCTGGACGCAGGACGGGCGTCAGCTGCGCAGGACGCTGCGCCTGGCGGACCGGCCCGGGGAGCAGAAGTTCCACTGGGTCGTCGGCGATGTGGTCCGCGTCCGTCTCACCATCGGTACGGACTACGGCGCCGCGCGTGGCCGCCGGGTGGCCCTCGGCGAGGTCGAGTTCTTCAAGCGCCCGTGAGCGTGCAGCGTCCGGGGGAAGGGGTTCGGAGCGCGCGACCTGCCGTCGGGGTCCCTGCCCGCCTCCCCGGTGACGCCGAGCGACTCCAGCACGGCCTCGTACGCGCGCCACGTCCGCTCGGCCGCCGCCGCGTCGCCGCTGTCCCGGTACGCCGACGCGAGCGTACGCCAGGCCTCGTCGCGGAACCGGTCCAGTTGTACGCTGCGGCGCGCCGCGTCGATGGCGGCGTCGTGCCGCCCGGCGTCCAGCTCGATCCCGGCGAGCACCGCCGCCGACTCGGCGGCCATCACCCGGTACCGGTCGCGTTCGACGACGACCCACTCCGCCGGACCGTCCTCGGGCAGCAGGTCACCCGAGTAGTGCGCGAGCGCGCCACGCAGCCCGTCCGCCGCCACCTCCACGCGGCCCGCGGCCAGGGCCCGACGCGCCGTCGTCACCGACTCCTCGAAGACCCGCACGTCACAGAGGCCCCCGTCGGGGACGACGAGCAGGTACGACTCACCGTCGCGGCGGATGAACCGCGACGCTGCCCGGCCCACTCCCGGCTCCAGAAACGTGCGCAGGGTGGAGATGCCCACGTGCAGGTTGCGGATACCCGCCTTGGTGGGCAACTCCGGCCACAGGGCCGCCAGGATGCGCTCCCGGTGGACCGGCCGTTGCGCGTGTACGCCCAGGAACCGCAGCAGGGTGCGCACCCGGGGACGGATCGCCGCCCAGTCCAGCCGCCGGTCGGAGAGCTCGAAGTGGAAGCCGCCGAAGCAACGCACCAGCAGCGCCCGGTCAGGGCGTGCGGATGGCTCCCCACCCGCGCGGCGGATGCCCGGTACGGGAACCGTGAATCGCAGCTCGGCGCGGGCTCGGCGGGCCGCCGAGTCGGCCGCGCACCTGGTGGCGAGGGCGAGAGCACGGCTGAACTGCTCGTGCGCGTCGGATCTCCGCCCCGCGTCGCGCAGCGCGATGCCATGGTCCAGGAGCGCCTTGGCCAGTTCCGGCCGGGCCGGCGACGCCTCCAGCGTCAGCACCGCCTCCCCCAGCAGGCGTATCCCTTCGGCGCCGCCGGTCACCACTCCGCTCGCCCCCAGGGCGATCCCGAGCGCCCGGGAGCTGCCCCATCGGCGGCTCAGCTCGAGCTGCTCGGCGGCGAGCCACCGCGCCTCGGCCGCCTCACCCAGGCGGTGGTGCGCGAGCGCGGCCCAGGCGCGCCACGGCTCGTACCCGGCGCTGCGCACCCCGACGCTCTCCAGCCCCCTGCCGTACTCGTGGAGATCGGCCAGCGCACCGCGGAGATCGTCACGGGTCAGCCGCAGAAGACCGCGCGCGGCGAGCAGCTCCAGCGGCCACGTCGAGCCGCTCACGCCGGGCGCGAAGCCGCCCCGGCCGAGCAGCGCCTCCGCCTCGTCCAACCGACCGCGCTCGATGAGGACGTACACCAGCATCGACCCGTGCAGCACCCACGACCTGTCCGGGTCGGCACCGATCTCGGCCATCAGCGAAAAGGCGCGTCGCGCGAACTGTTCGGCATCGACCAGGTAACCCGTCAGGTGACAGACCCGGCCCCGCACGGCGGCGGCAAGCGCCTCGTTGAGCCGCCAGCCCAGCCCGCGCGCCTTTCGGTCGGCGTCCGCGCAGAACGCCGGCGCGGCGTCGAGGTGCTCGGCCCGGGTCAGCGAGACGACGGCGGCCCAATAGGGGATGACCTCGTCGTAGCAGCCGGGCGGCCCGGCGGCGAGCGCCTGCCGCGCCAGCGCCACCGTACGCGCGGCCGAGATGCCCAGACGGCCTTCCTGCACCGCACGCGCCGCGGCAACCGCCCGCCGCACGGCTGGCCCCGAGTCTGCACCGAGCGCCAGTGTCCCGAGGCGGCGGTCCAGCTCCGGCGCCTGGGTCAGATCCGAGACCGTGGCACAGAGCGCCTGGAGCTGTAGGCGCCGAGCGAGTTCCGGGTCGCGACCGGCGACCCGCTCGGCGGCCCCGTCGAGCAACTCCAGCGTGTCCGCGCCCCTCCTGCCGGCGAGGAGACCATTCGCCAGCTCGGACACCACCCGCCCGCGGGTGGCCTCGTCGTCGGCCGCGGCCAGCGCCGTCGCGAGCCGCTTCATCCCGGTGGGCATGTCCACGAGGAGCTCCGCGGCCCCGAGCTCGGCGAGCAGGTCCGCGTGGGGTTGTCCGACCCGAGGCTCCCGGACAGCCCGCTGCAGGTACCCGACCGCCGTCGTGGCGTCACCCTGAGCGAGCGCGGCGCGCGCCGCCTGCCGCAGCACCGGCACGGCCCAGGGCTCACCGGCCGGTGACGCGCGCACGAGGTGCGCGGCCACCTCGGTGTCGTCGCGACCCGCCTGGTGCAACAGCCGCGCGGCGCGGGCCTGGGCGCGCCGGGCGTTCGCCGGCCCGATCTCCCGGGCGATCGCCGTGGCGAGGAGCGGGTGGACGAAGGTGAGCGGGTGCCCGTCGCGAAAGATCCGGCGGCGGACGAGGCCGTCCGCGACCTGCGCCGCCCGTCCCGGGTCGAGCCGGGCCAGCCGCGCCGCCAGGTCGGGCTCGGCTGAGCCGTCCAGCGCGGCGACGGCGCGCACCAGCGCGATCGCCGCGGGATCCGCGCGGTGCACCGGGGCGAGCAGGGAGTGCGCCATCGCCGGTGTGGCGAACTCGCCGATCCGCCGGGCCGTCAGCGCCGTGGGTGGGGCGCCACGCGCCATGATCTCGGTGAGGAGTTCGTGGAGCAGCCGGGGGTTTCCCGCGGTGCCGTGCTGGCAGACGGCCACGAATTCCTCGTCGGGTTCGGTGGCCAACGCCTCGCGCGCGACCCGGGCGATGGCCCCGCGGTCGAGACCGGCCAGCGAGAGACGACGCAGCCGCCCGGTCACCTCGGCCAACAGGGGTCTGCCCGCGCGTTCCCCGGCGGGCACCGCCGCGAGCACCCCGACCGCCGTCGACTGGCACCGGCGCAGCAGGTAGGCCAGCCACCGCAGCGAGAGATCGTCGGACCAGTGCAGGTCATCCACCACGATCAGCAGCGGCGTGTGGGACGTCGTGCGGGCCACCACCGCCCACCACCGGTCGAAGAACTCGTACAGCCCGCCGACGCCGAGCGACCCGCCACCGGGCCACGAGTCGGACCGATCACGATCGAGCGTCTGGAACACCTGCCGCGCGGCACCCAGCGGGATGCGCTGTTCGAGCACGTCCGCCGCCACCCGTGCCACGGCGTATCCCCGCAGGGTCGCCAGCTCCGCCGCACGTGCCAGCAGCGCGCTGCGCCCGATCCCGGCCTCGCCCTCGGCGAGCATGGCCGCACCGTGGCGCATCGAGAGGCCGTCGAGGAATTCGGCCACCGCGGTGAGCTCGTGGCCACGCCCCCGCAGCGGCGGCAGCTCGGCGGGAGCTTCGAGGACCGGCCCCACAGTGGACGTGCCGAGAGGCGAGGTGCCGTTCAAGGCCGTGCGGAGGCGCGGCGGCGTCGATCCGCGGGGTGACAGTCTGTAACGCGACACTGTATCGATCGTAGTGGCCGACGACGGCATGACAATGAAATCGATGTATGGCTGGTGCGATCTTTGCCACTCCCTCATGCCATCCTCCGCCGCCTCCAGCCCGCCGCCGATGTTGGTCACAGACGTCGCGGTTCTCGGCGGGGTTGCGGGGACCGTTGGTCACGCCACGACCCGATGCCTCCACCGGAAGGGAACTGTCCCTGCTGGAGACAATCGCTGAGGGCTTGCGAGATCGTTCGCTTCGTCGGCAGATGAATCCTGTTGATTCTGCGCGGTCCGCAGGTGGCGCCGTCACTTCCGGCGGGTCGTCTTGCTGTTGCGGGCCGAGGGCGGAGCGGCGCGGTGGTTAGGCTGTACGGATGCAGGGGGCGGTTTCCTGGAGCGACCTCGATGGCTGACGCCGACGATGTCCGTCAGCTGGCGCTGGCGCTGCCTCACGTGGTCGAGATCGACAGTGAAGGCTTCGACTTCCGGGTCGCCGACAAGGGGTTCGTCTGGTCCTACCCGGAGCGCAGACCCGGTACGCCGCGTCGCATTCGGACCGATGTCGCGGTGCTGTACGTCGGCGACGAAGCGGAGAAGCAGGCGTTACTCCTCGGCGAGCCGGAGGTTTTCTTCACCACGCCGGCGTATGACGGATTGCCCCTGGTCATGCTGCGGTTGGCGCGGGTGAGCGTCGATCGTCTGAAGGAGCTCGTCACCGACGCGTGGCGCATGCGTGCCCCGGACTCGCTGGTTGGTGACCTCGACGACGGCAGCGACTCGTTGAGCCCGGATCTGAGCAGAGCCGATCAGTAGGCCGAGGTAGCGCTCCCGATGCCGGAGGCGGAGCCTGCGGAAGGCTGCTCGACCACCGTCCGCGCCAGCCGCAGCAAGATCGCGCGTCCCGCACGCCAGGCCAGCACGGCAACCCGGAAGGGTCCCTATGGTGCCTCGATCAATGGGAGTCCTCGCTCCACCCTCAGACGGGCTCAGCAATGCGTTCGCCGCGATGCCCGCTGATCGCACGGGTGTAGCGCGACCCCGCCCTGTTGACGAGGCCGCGCAGCATGGCGGCTGGTCACAGCGTTCGTCTTGGTTGCCGTACGGTCCAGAGGGTCGAACGTGCACCTGGTCGTGGCGGTCTTGGTGCCGTCGTTCCGGCGATGCTCGTCAGGGCGACCGCCATCAGCGTAATGGTCAACAGGACCCGCCTCGCCTCCAGCGTCAGTACGGACACCTCGCGGCGGGGTAGGTCGATCAGCCCGAGAACCGCAGCTGGCGTCGGGGGCCGGATAGGCCGTTAGCGAGCCGCCATCAGCGGCCGGTAGTCGGCCACGCCGAGCGGGTCCGTGGTCAGTGATCCGTCGGCGCGGGGCACCTCCAGCGGTTGACCGTCGCGACGGAAGGAGACGGCGTGTACGTCGGCACGGCTGGTGAGCGTGCAGACGATCTGGCCGAAGGCCAGGATCTCATCGCTGCGCCCGCTATCCTCGGCTGCTCCGGCGACCTCGACCTCGGCGATACCACCGGTCAGCCGCGCACCCGCCTGCAGGGCGGTACCGGTCAGCGCACTGGTCAGCCTGGCCTCCCGGTCGGCCTGCGCGGGCCCGGCCAGCAGATGGCCCAGGTGAGTCGCGATGTCGGGCAGGTAGTCCACGGGGCGAACGACACGAACCAGGCGATCGTCGCGCACGAAGCAGAAGGGTTCGGCGACCCGGCCGGCGCTGGTCGGGGCGGTGCCGGCGGCCGGCGCGGCGAACGGGCCTGGCGGTGCCGACACGCGGCGGGGAGCATCGTCGACCGGCACGCCGCATCCCGCGGCGAGCATGACGCCGCAAATCATGATCAACCATCGGTACGTCATCCGACACATCCCGGCAGAAGCACCTGGAACCGGGCGCCGCCGCCGGGACGGTCGGTCACGACCGCTCGGCCGCCGTGCGCTGCCGCGTGCTCGGCAACCAGCGCCAGCCCGAGACCTGTTCCGTCGGTGCCGGCGCGGGCGTGCGCCGCCCGGCCGCGGACGAACCGGTCGAACACCACCTCCCGGTCCTGCACGGGCACCCCCGGCCCGGCGTCGTCGACCTCGATGACCCCGATGCCATTGGCGCCGCAGCTCAGGCGAATTGCGACCGGTCCCCCGCCGTACCGGACGGCGTTCTCCACGAGGTTGTGGAGGATCTGCACCACCCGGCGGCGGTCGACCCGCCAGGCCGTGCGGGCGGACGACGCCTGCACCAAGCGCTCGGGCAGTCCCTGGTTGCGGCAAACCTCCCTGGAGAGGTCCGCGACGTCCACGCGTTCCCGGTTCGCGGGCTGCTCGGTGCGGGCCAGTTGGATGAGGTCGTCGACCAGTCGTTGGAAGCGGCTGATCTCATCGGCGACCAGACCGGCCGCCATCGCCGTCCGCTCGTCGTGGTGCTCCCGACGACGCTGCAGCACGCTCGCCGCCGCCGCGAGGGTCTGGAGTGGCGAGCGCAGCTCATGACTGACGTCGGCGGCGAAGCGCCGGTTCCGTTCCAGGTGCCGGGCCAACTGCTCGACCATGTGGTTGAAGGAGGTGGAGAAGCGCGCGAGGTCCGGGTCGGTGGCGGTGTCCAGCCGGGTTTCCAGGTCACCGGCCGCGATCCGCTCGGCGGCGTCCGCGACGGCGGTCAGTGGGCGCAGGCTGTGCCGGGTGGCATACCAACCAAGGGCGGCGCCGGAGCCGGCGACCATGATCGCCACGGCGGTGAGGGTCAGCGCCACCAGCTGAAAGGTCTGCTCGACCTCGCGAAGTGAGGTGATCTCGTAGTAGCTGACCGTCGACGAGATTGGAACACCGACGAGCAGGACGGGCTGGCCCTCGGAGCGGACCCGTTGAACGGCGGGCGTACCAGAGGCGACCGTGCGCCGCAGGTCATCGGGAATGGAACTCCCGCCGATCTCGGCGCTCCGCGCATACCACTGCCCGTCGCGCTGCAACAGGGGTCGCCGGGTGCTGCCCGTGTCCAGGGAGCCGAGCACCGCGGCGATGTCGGGCGCGTCGGTGTCCAGGCCGGACCGGACGACCGCCGCGTCGAAGAAGGCCGCCCGCACGGCGGTACGTTCACGCTCCTCCAGCAGCGAGCGGCGGGTCAGGTCGTACGAGAAGAGGGCCATGGCGGCGGCGAGCAGCGACGCGCCGACGGCGAACGCGGCGGTGACCCGGGTTCGTAGTCCGAGCCGGTTCATCGCTGCAGCTTGTAGCCGAGACCGCGGAGGGTCACCAGGTGCCGGGGGTTGGCCGGATCTTGCTCGATCTTCTGCCGCAGGCGGCCGACGTGCACGTCGACCAGCCGCTCGTCGCCCGTGTCGTAGCCCCATACGCGTTGCAGGAGCTGCTGGCGGGACAGCACCTTGCCGGCGTGCAGCGCCAGCTCGCAGAGCAGGCGGAACTCCGTCCTGGTCAAGGCGACCGGACGCCCACTGACCCGCACCTCGCCGGCCTCGGCGCTGATCTCCAGATCACCGAAGACCTGGACGGACACCGGGGACGTAGCCCGTGCCCGCCGGCGCAAGGCCCGTAGGCGGGCCGAGAGCTCCTTGATTGCCACGGGCTTGACCACGTAGTCGTCCGCGCCGGCTTCCAGCGCCGCCACGATGTCGTGCGTGTCGTCCCGGGCGCTGACCACCACGATGGGTACGTCGTCGTCCCGGCGCAGCTGCCGGATGCACTCGAATCCGTCGAGTCCGGGCAGCATCAGATCGACCAGGATGTTGTCGGCAGGTTCCTGCTGGTGCCGCCGAAGTCCCTCCTCGGCGCTGGCCGCGCCGTACGCGGCGTAACCCTCTTCCTCCAGCGCGAGCAGTAGCGCCAGCCGGATCCGGTCGTCATCCTCGATCACCAGTACGGCCGTCATAGCGGCATCATCCCTGGTCCGCACTTGGATGCCCAACCCAGCGCCGGCACCGGCGGTTTTGTCACGCAACTGTCATGAACCCGCGGAATGACCTCCACGATCGGCACGCAGAGTGGTGGGTGATTCGGACGCAACGGACCGAACCAGAGGAGCCGTCAGTGACTGCCCATCACCCACTCCCACCGGAGTATCGGGTGCCCCGGGTCGAACTCGACATCGTCGAGGATCTCGACCTGCCCAACCTGTCCGAGGTCGGCGCGGTTCTGGACCGGGTGCTGTCCCTGCAGCCAGCGGAGGTGGTGATCGACTTGTCCGAGTGCCGGCACATCGACGCGGCGGCCATCGGCCTGCTCCTGGACGTCCAACGCCGGTTGAGCCGTGGCGGCGGCGTCCTCACCCTGCGTGCCCCGCACCCGCGCATCCGGCGGATCCTCGACATCGCCCACCTGAACGAGGCGCTGGGGACCGTCGCGTCGCCTTCACCTTCGCCGTCACCGCCGCCGCGAGGCCGGACCTCGGCCGGCCCGCTGGACACGGTGCGGGGACGGGCGCGGGTCACCCCGGCAGCGTCCTGACCGTGACGGAGAGGAGAGATTCGTGAGTGTCAGCGCGCTCCTCAGCGCTCTGGGCGTCGGACTCGGCATCGGCCTGGTGGGGCGGCTCGTCCTGCCCGGTCCGAAGGCCGCTCCGGTGTGGCTGACCGTTGCGCTCGGCGTGGCCGCGGCGCTGCTGGGTTCCGTCACCGCCCGTCTGATCGGCGTCGACGTCGAACAGTGGGCACCGCACCGGTTGCTGGCCCAGGTGGGCTTCGCCGTTCCCGCGGTCGTCCTCGGGGTGTTTACCGCCGGACGTCGGCGGACGCCGGAGAGGGCGGGTCATCAGGTCGACCGATCAGAGGATCTCAAGGGCGGCGGCCGGATGCGGGGAGGCCGGCCGATGAGGGGACAGGCATGACGGTTGTACCGGCGGAGAACCTGATGAGCATGATCTGCGACGGCTGCGGTGACACGGTCACCGGGGCGGCTCATGTCCTGCCCGACGCCGAGGTGGTCTGGACGCTGGTCTTCGACAACGGGTGGACCGGCTCAGCCTTCGCCTCCGGGCCGCACCACTGCCCCCGATGCTCACTCAGCCCCGAGCTGGGCGGCAGCGAGTCGGACCTGAAGAACCCCCTGGGCATCGATGACCTGGACGTGCAGGAAGATCGGCCGATTGCAGAGTTGGACGCGGCGGAGTCGGTGCGGCGCGCGTTGTCCGAAGCGGTCACCCTCGGCCCGCAGGTGCTCGTCGATCTGGGCGAGGTGGCCACGATCGACTCCGTGGGCCTGGGCCTGCTCGTTCGGGCCCACCAGGACGCACGGCAGGAGGGGCGGGCGCTGTGTCTGGTAGCGCCGTCCCGATTCGTCCTGACCGTGTTGCACACCATGCGACTGGAGCAGGTCTTCCCCGTCTTCCCCACCCGTACCGCCGCCTTCCGGCACTGCACCCGAACAGTCGGGGTATCGACCCGGCCGGCCCCGACGAAGGAGGCGGCACGGTGATGCCCTGGCCCTATCCCGAGCACAATCCCTTCCCCAGCGGTCATCACCCGCTGGAGGAGGACCTGCGCCTCGCGGCGTTGGTGGCTCAGCGGCTGAGTATCGACTGGACCACCCGCCGGCAGCAGATCGCGGTGACCGTGCAAAACCGGGTGGTCATCCTGACCGGCATGGTCACCGACCAGGCGACCCGGCGGGCCGCCGCGGAGCTCGCCTGGGACATTCCCGGCGTCTTCGACGTGTGCAACGCGCTGGCGCTGTTCGTCCGGGGTCGTGGCCGCCGGTGAATCCACACTGTCCACAAGGTGTGATGCCCGCTGGCCCGGTGGCGGCCTCCCCTGCCACGCCTGTCGCTCCGGCCTGCCGATTCGCCCGGACCCGGGACCGCCGTCATGGCGAAGGGCGCTGATGTCGTCACTGTCGATCACGTCGACCACCCGGGCCGCCGGCACCGTGGTGCTGATCCTGCGCGGCTCGCTCGGTCGCGCCGACACCAGCGCTTTCGCCGGCGCCGTCGGCCGTCTGCTGCGCGCACACCGCCCGAGTCGCATGGAAGTGGACCTGTCCGGACTGCTGGAGCTGGAGCCGGGTACGGCCGAGGCAGTGCTCGCGGTGATTCGGACAGCGTCGCGGGAGGGCACGGAGATCGTTCTGAGCCACGCACCATCGGCCGTGCGACAGCAATTACGGTCAGCCGGTGGGGAGCGTCATCTGGCCTGATCGGACCTGAGCGCTCGACCAACGACGCCGACGCGCCTGACGGCGAGGGCCAGCACCGCCTGAGGCAGCATGCGATGTCTCGGCGGGCCTTGGCCGGGCAGGCTGGCGGTCGGCGCACGCCCACGCCCGGGACGGCGCGTGCACCCACGTCGGCTTCCTCGCAGTTGCGTCGGGAGGCTGCCCGAACTCAACCAGGCTCGACCCGTCATGCCAGGCACGTCGGTGACTTCCGCACGTACCGAACTGTGAGTACGGTGATGGGCGGTGCGCCGGGAAGCCTGGTCGGCAGTCCTGATCCGCATACGTCGGAAGGCCCGCCGTGCCCATCCCCGCCATCCGCACCGACCAGCTGAGCAAACACTACGGAGCGGTCCGCGCTCTCGACGGGTTGAACCTGACCGTGAACGCCGGTGAGGTGTTCGGATTCCTCGGCCCCAACGGCGCCGGCAAGTCCACCACCATCCGCCTGCTGCTTGGCCTGGCCCGTCCCACCGCAGGCCGCGCCTGGATCTTCGACGTCGACGCCGGCGACGTCGCCGCCGCGCACCGGCTGCTGGCGTACGTGCCGGCCGATGTGGCGCTCTGGCCGCAGCTGACCGGCGCGGAACTGCTGGACCTGCTCGCCGCCACCGGCCCGGGCATCGACTCCGACTACCGCGACGACCTCGTCGCCCGGTTCGACCTCGACCTGTCCCGACCGGCCCGCACCTACTCCACGGGCAACCGGCAGAAGGTGGCGCTCGTCGCCGCGTTCGCCACCCGCGCCTCCCTGCTGGTGCTCGACGAACCGACCAGCGGCCTGGACCCGCTGATGGAACTGCAGTTCCGCCGGGCCGTCACCGAGGCGCGCGAGAACGGGCAGACGGTCTTCCTCTGCTCCCACCAACTGGCCGAGGTGGAGGCCGTCTGCGACCGGGTAGCGATCCTGCGGGCCGGTCGGCTCGTCGACGTTGCGACGGTGCCCGAGCTGCGGCGGCTGCACCGCAGCGAGGTCATGGCACAGTTCACCGGTCTCGCCCCGAATCTGAGCGACGTGCCCGGTATCGAACTGCTCGACCAAGCGGATGGGATGCTGCGGTTCTCCCTGGCCGGGCCGCCCGCTGCGGCGCTGCGCGCCCTCGCCGCCGCCGACGTCACCACCCTCACCGTGCGGGAGCCGAGCCTCGAGGAGATTTTCCTCGACTACTACGGCCGGGCCGACCGATGAGCCTCTCCCAGCCGGACGCGGCCCGCCGTGCGGTCACCCGCCTCGCGACACGCCAGGTGCGCCGTCCGGCGCTCCTCGTCGCGGCGGTGACCGTCGGCATGTCCACCCTCGTCGTCACCACCTACACCCGCACCGTCGGCGACGCCACGGCTGCCCAAGCGCTGGCCGCGCTCGCCGGCAACCCGGCGATCCGCACCCTGTTCGGTGAACCCGTCGCCCTGGACACCGCCGGTGGGTTCACCGTCTGGCGCACCGGCACCGTCCTCGCCGTCCTGCTCACCACCTGGGCTGCGCTGGCGACCACCCGGCTGACCCGGGGCGAGGAGGAGAACGGCCGGTGGGACCTGCTGCTCGCCGGCCGGCTGACGCCGGCGAGCGTCCTGGGCCGACACCTCGCCGTGTTCGCCGCGGCGATGGCGCTGACCGGGATCCTGCTCGCCGGGGCGTTGTCGGCCGCCGGCACTGCGCCGGTCGGGGCGTTGCTGCACGCCACCGGCCTGGCCCTGGCCGGCACGTTCGCCGTCGCGGTGGCGGCCTGCGCCGCGCAGGTCCTCCCCACTCGCGCCGGGGCCAGCGGCGCCACCCTGGCCTTCCTCGGCGTCGGGCTGCTGGCCCGCATGGTGGGCGACGGCGTGCCGGCGTTGGCCTGGCTCCGCTGGCTGCCTCCGTACGGGCCGCTGGCGCTGACCCGTCCCTACCGGGACGACCGCTGGGCTCCGCTGCTCGTGCTCGCGCTTGCCGCGGCGGTGCTGGCGTACACCGCGCTGGCCCTGGCGGCAACGCGGGACATCCGGGCCGGACTGCTGCGCCCGCCCGCCGGCCGGGCACCCCGCCGGTGGCTGCTCGGCTCGGTCGGCGCCTTCGCCGTCCGGCGCATGGCGCAGCCCCTCGCCGGCTGGTCGATGGGCATCGGCGCGTACTTCCTGCTGATCGGCCTGCTCGCCGACTCCCTCACCGGCTTCCTCACCGACAACCCCCGCTTCGCCGACCTCGCCGCCCAGGCCGGCTTCGCCGGACTCGGGAACGTCCGCGGCTACACCGCCACCCTGTTCGCGCTGCTCGCTATCCCGATCGGCGCCTTCGCCACCGCCCGCCTGGCCGCCTTCGCCGCCGCGGAAACCGCCGGACGGCTGACCCTGCTGCACGCCGGACCGGTCACCCGCGCCCGGCTGCTGACCGCCGAAATCAGCACCACCGTGGCCGGCGCCGCCGCGCTCGCTGTTGTGGCCGCGGTTGCGACGTGGGTCGGGGCGACGGTGGTCGGCGCCGACCTGTCCATTGCCGCCGCCCTCGCCGGCACCGCCAATGTGCTGCCGGTCGCGCTGCTCGGCGCCGCAGCCGCCAGCCTCGCGCTCGGCCTGGCGCCCCGCACCGTGGCCACCATCGGCATGCTGCCCACCGCAGGCGGATTCCTGCTCAAGGTCACCGCCGACAGCGTTCACGCCCCTGCCTGGGTCGGGTGGTTGTCGGCCTACCGGCACCTCGCCGCCGTGCCGGACGCAACACCGAACTGGGCAGGGACCGCCGTCATGCTCGGCGCCGCCTTCGCCACTGGGGCCGCAAGCACATGGTCATACACCCGGCGCGACCTGAGGTCCTGACGCACTTTTCCACGTCGTCCCAGCGACAGCACCGCCACTGCCGGCACCCGAGGCAGTGGATTGGAGCCGGAGGGCGTGGAGATCGTGGCGGACAGCCCGTCAGCGATCGGGCCGCGCCTTGGGCGGAAAGGCCCAGAAACGGTCCATCGGTTGTGCGCCCCGGCTTGTGCGCCGGACACCGGTGGTGGATTTGTCCCACGTCACCAACTCGGTGACCTGACCGGCGGGCCCGGGACAACCGGACACCATTAGCTGGCCGTCGCCTGCTCCTCCGCGCACTACCCGTCCGCAGCTCGCCCGGTCAGCCAAAGCGAACCGAAGTGGCGATCCGTCCCCGTCGCGGCGCGCCGCCGCCACCCTCGCGCTCGGCCTGGCGCGCCGCACCGAGGCCACCATAGGCATGCTGCCCACCGCAGGCGGATTCCTGCGCGCCGTGATGATCATGGTGTCGACATTCGGCTGGCACTCAATCCGGCAGAGGCGCTCAAGCCGATGCCGTACGGCAAGATCGCCGTTCACTATCAGGGGTCGGTCGCGCAGTGGAACGCGGAGCTGTTTCCGTGGCGCCCCCGTGGCCTCGTCCTCCTCGTGTTGCCGGGTGGAGACCTGAGTGCCTCCTGACCGTGCTTGCCAGCCGGTCGGTCGCGACGGGCCTCGCCGTCCTGGGGGTCGCATTCCGAAACAGACCTGTCGCCGGCCGTTACCAAGGGCCGGCTGGCTGCGTCTCGCCCGATCCGGCTAGCGGCGAACGCAGCGCGCGCATCGCCGCCGCCGTGACATCGCCATCCGCCGGCTAGCGTTGCTTGTCGGTCCGGCAACTGTCCGGTATCCGGTCAGTGTTCGTCGCGCTCCTCGAGCGCGCAGATCTCCTGGTAGCGCCGGTTTCGCATGCGTAACAGAATCGCGGCCAGCAATGCGGAGAGCAGGGAGCCGGTCAGCACCCCGATCTTGGCGTGTTCATCCCGTTCGGAGCCGGCACCGAACGCGAGTTCCCCGATGAGCAGCGAGACGGTGAATCCGATGCCGGCCAGCATGGCGAGCCCGAGCATGTCCCACCACCTCAGCCCCTCGGCGAGCCGGGCGTGGGTGAACCGCTGCACCAGCCAGGTGGCGCCCAGCACGCCGATGGTCTTTCCCAGCACCAGGCCGGCGGTGATCCCGAGGGCGACCGGGTCGCCGAGGCTTCGGGCGAGTCCACTCCCGCCAGCGATGGTGACTCCCGCGGAGAAGAAGGCGAAGATCGGCACCGCGACGCCCGCGGATAATGGCCGGAGGCGGTGCTCGAAGTACGTCGCCGGTCCGGTACCGAAACCTTCGGCGCGGCGGGCCACTGGAACCGTGAAGGCGAGCAGCACCCCGGCCACGGTAGCGTGCACCCCAGAGGCGTGGACCAGGGCCCAGGTGGCCACGGCGAGCGGGAGTAGCAGCCACCAGGAGCCGACTCGGCGCTGTACCAGCGCTCCGAAGAGGGCGAGTGGGGGCAGCGCCAGCAGCAGCGGTATCGGGTGCAGCGTATCGGTGTAGAAGACGGCGATGATCACGATCGCGAAGAGGTCGTCGACGACCGCGAGGGTCAGCAGGAAGGTGCGCAGCGCGGCAGGCAGGTGGGTGCTGATCACGGCGAGCACGGCCAGCGCGAAGGCGATGTCGGTGGCGGTCGGGATCGCCCAGCCAACCAGCGCTCCGTCATCGAACCTGGCGTTGATCGCCAGGTAGATCAGCGCGGGGAGCGACATCCCGCCGAGCGCGGCGGCGATCGGCAGCACCGCCAGCCGGACATCGCGCAGGTCGCCGGCGATGAACTCCCGCTTGAGTTCCAGGCCGGCGACGAAGAAGAAGATCGCGAGCAGGCCTTCGGCCGCCCACTGCCCGAGGGTCAGGTCCAGGTGCAGACTGGCCGGGCCGACCTGGAACTCACGCAGTTGGTGGTAGGTGTCGCGCCAGGGGGTGTTGGCCCAGATGATGGCGAGGATCGCCGCAACCAGCAGGAGCGCACCGCCGACCGTTTCGGTACGCAGGATCGCTCCGATGCGGCGTACCTCGGGCCAGGTCCCTCGTCCGACCAGTTCAATCGGCGGCTTGGCCGGCGGAGTCGGCATGCGGCACCTCCGGGCAGGGTCAATGAGGAACAGTCTTCCCGGCACACCGGCACCTACTGTTGCGATCGGCGAGATCCGACCAGAGGGCGGACCCACGGCTCAGAGACCTGTTGGGTGACGTGGACGAACGAGTTCCGCGTCTGATGAGCGACGGCCTGTTAGTGGCCATGAACCGCTCCACCGGCAGCGGAACGCCGACTCCCGGCTCACGCGCGACGCGTCTTGGGTCAGAAGGCGTTGGAGTCAATGGGTGCCAGCCGCAGCGGCAGCCACCAGGGCCAGCCCTCGAGGCCACTGTCGCGGTGACGGGTTCGCGAGGCAACAAGGTCGGCAGGGCGGCCGACTAAAGATCCTTCGGCTCGAGATCATCAGAAAGTGGGGGAACTTCCCCTTACCGCTGCGGTTGACATCGCAGGCGCAGAAGAATGGTGGTGTGGCGGGCGGGTCCGGGCTTGACGGGGATCCCTCGCTGCTGGACGTGGCGGAGGTCGCCACGCGTCTGGGCACCGATCCGGATCGGGGGCTGACGGCGGAGGAGGCGGCAGGTCGCCTGCGCCGGTGGGGACCGAACGAGCTCGAGCCGCAGGCGCGGGTGCCCGCGTGGCGCAAACTGCTCCGCCAGTTCGCCGACCCGGTGGTCTACCTGCTGCTCGGCGCGGTGGTGGTCTCTCTGGTGGCGTGGGTGGTGGAGGGCAGGATTGGCCTGCCGTTCGAGGCCCTGGTGATCGCGATCATCCTCGTCGCGAACGCCGTACTCGGCTTTGCGCAGGAGGCCAGGGCCGAGGCCGCGGTGGCCGCCCTGCAGCGCATGGCCGCGCCAACCTCGACCGTGCTACGTGACGGAGCGGCAGCGGAAGTTCCCGCCAACGAACTGGTGCCTGGGGACGTGCTGATCCTGGCCGAAGGCGAGGCGGTGAGCGCGGACGGCCGGCTCGTCGAGGCTGCCTCGCTGCAGGTTGCCGAGGCCGCTCTCACCGGCGAGAGCGAGCCCGTACTAAAGGAGAGCATTGCGCTGTCCGAACCGGTTGGCGTCGCCGACCGGGTCAACATGGTGTTCAACGGCACGTCGGTGACCCGGGGGCGCGGTCGGGCGGTGGTGACCGCCACCGGCATGGCCACGGAGATGGGCCGGGTGGCTCAACTGCTGGCCGAGACCGAGGAGGAGCGCAGCCCGCTACAGCGGGAGGTCGCGCGAGTCGGTCGTATCCTCGGCCAGTCCGTGATCGTGATCGCGCTGATCGTGGTGGGCGCGATCTTGTTGACCGCGGACATCCGCGGTGCCGGTGATGTCGTCGACGTGCTCCTCGTCGGGGTGTCGCTCGCCGTCGCCGCCGTACCGGAAGGCCTGCCCGCCATCCTCTCCGTCGTCCTCGCCCTCGGCGTCCAGCGCATGGCCAAGCACCGGGCGATCATCAAGAACTTGTCGTCCGTCGAGACCCTCGGCTCGGCCTCCGTCATCTGCTCGGACAAGACCGGCACCCTCACCCAGAACCAGATGACAGTTCGCCGAGTCGTCACCGCCTCCGGTGAGGCCGAGCTGACCGGCACCGGATACACGCCGGAGGGCGAGGTGGCCGTCGACGGACGGCCACTCCAGGACGAACACCTGCTGGACGAGCTCCGTCTCGTGCTCGCCGGCGGCAGCCTGGCCAACGACGCGGCCATCACCTCGCAGGACGGGGCATGGGCGGTGCGCGGGGATCCGACGGACGTGGCGTTCCTCGTGGCCGAGCGCAAGGTGCCCGACCTGAGCACCGTACGCAGCAGGCGGTTCCACCGCATAGCCGAGGTGCCGTTCAGCTCCGAGCGCAAGTTGATGAGCAGCATCGAGGCCGACGCGGAACGTGACGGTCGCCTGACGGTGGTGACCAAGGGAGCGCCGGACGTACTCCTGGCCCGCTGCACCCGGGAGCGGGTCGCGGGACAGGAACGGCCCCTCACAGAGGAGCGCCGCCGTCAGATCCACGCCGTCGTGGAACGGCTGGCGGACCAAGCGCTACGGCCCCTCGCTGTCGCCTACCGACCGCTCAATGTGACGAAGGCGCCTGCCGAACCGGAGGCGCTGGAACAGGATCTGATCTACGCGGGCGTGGTCGGGATGATCGACCCGCCCAGGCCCGAGGTGCGTGACGCCATCGCCGAGACGCGTCGAGCGAAGATGCGGGTGGTCATGATCACCGGCGACCATCCCCGCACCGCAGCCCGTATCGCCACCGAGCTCGGCATCGTCGCCGACGACCAGCCCGCCATGACCGGCACCGAACTGGCTGGCCTCGACGACGATGGCTTACGTCGCGCCTCCCGCGACCGGTCCGTCTATGCCCGGGTAGCGCCGGAACACAAACTACGGCTCGTCGACGCCATCCAAGCCAACGGCAACATCGTGGCCGTGACGGGGGACGGAGTGAACGACGCCCCCGCCCTCAAGACGGCCGACATCGGCATCGCCATGGGCCGTACCGGCACCGACGTCACCAAGGAAGCGGCGAACATGATCCTCGCCGACGACAACTTCGCCACGATTGTGCGGGCCGTCCGGGAGGGGCGCGGAATCTTCGCGAACATCCGCTCTTTCCTCCGCTACCTGCTGTCCTCAAACATCGGCGAGGTACTCACGATGTTCCTCGGCGTCGTGCTCGCCGGTGTCATCGGCCTCGATCAGGGCGAAGGCATCGCGGTTCCGCTGCTTGCGACGCACATCCTGTGGATCAACCTGCTCACCGACACCGGACCGGCGCTGGCCATAGGCGTCGACCCGCCACCAGGCGACATCATGCGCCGACCGCCCCGCCGGCTCACCGACCGGGTGATCGATGCGGAGATGTGGCGGATGGTCGGCTTCGTCGGGCTGATCATGGCCGTGGTGACCCTCCTGACCTTCGACATCCAACTGCCCGGCGGGCTGATCGAAGGGTCCGCGGACCCGACTGAAGCCCGTGCCGCCGCCTTCACCACGTTGGTGCTCGCTCAGCTGTTCAACTGCTTCAACGCCCGCTCGGAGCGGACGAGCGCCTTCCGCAACCTGTTCACCAACCCCCTGTTGTGGGTAGCCGTCACCGTCTCGTTGCTGCTCCAGGTGGCCGTCATCCATCTGCCGCTGCTCAACGAGGCCTTCGAAACCACGCCGTTGACGACCGGCCAGTGGGCACTCTGCGCCGGCATGGCGAGCTTCGTCCTGTGGGCCGAGGAGTTGCGAAAGCTCGCCCTACGACGCCGACGCAGCCACCCCTAGGCCGAGACGCTTGCGGAAAAGAGCAGTGCGGGCACTGGCCGCTGCTCAGCCACGGGCAGCAATGGCATTGTCGAAACCCGGCGACACATCAGTTTTGGTCACCGAGGTTCTGCCGCAGGAAGCGGATCGAACGTCCGGCATCGCCGTGAGGAACTTTCCGCCGACGCTTTACGGAAGTTGCCGGAAGCCAGAAGCGGCACGGTGATGATCACCACGTTCGGCGGACTCTCCCCTGACGGAAGGGTAGGTTCTGTGCCGGTCGTCGAGGTGAGGCCGAGGGCCTCCTGCGGCGGACGTGACGCCTCCGGGCGATGCCGCCCTCGGGGCGTTCAACCGGCTGTCGCCGATCTGTGAGTAGCTGGGCTGCCCCGATTCGAGGGCTGGAACTATCCGCGTCCGCAAGGCGCCCGAGTGGAAATGGCTGTATGTCTTCTGTGCTGTCCGCGGTCTCCCGGCCGCGCGTGTCCCGCCCCTCCTGGCTGTCACCGAAGGTGTTCCGCACCGAGGTCCTCGCCGGCCTGGTCGTCGCCCTGGCGCTGATCCCGGAGGCGATCTCCTTCTCGATCCTGGCCGGGGTCGATCCTCGGGTCGGGCTGTTCGCCTCGTTCACCATGGCCGTGACCATCGCGGTCTGCGGCGGCCGACCGGCGATGATCTCCGCCGCGACCGGCGCGATCGCCCTGGTGGTTGCACCGCTGGCGAAGGAGCACGGCCTGGACTACCTCATCGCGGCGGTGATCCTCGGCGGCGCGATCCAGATCCTTCTCGCGGTGCTCGGGGTGGCGAAGCTGATGCGGTTCATCCCGCGCAGCGTCATGGTCGGCTTCGTCAACGCCCTGGCAATCCTGATCTTCGCCGCCCAGGTGCCGCACCTGCTCGGCGTGCCGTGGCTGGTCTATCCGCTCGTCGCCGTCGCGCTGGCGATCATGGTGGGACTCCCCCGGCTCACCCGCGCCATCCCGGCGCCGCTGGTCGCGATCGTGGTGCTGACCGTGGTCACGGTGGCCGTGCACGTGGCGGTGCCGACCGTAGGCGACGAGGGCGCGCTGCCGGACAGCTTGCCCACCTTGGGGCTGCCGCAGATCCCCTGGACCATGGACACCCTCACCTTGATCGCTCCCTACGCCCTCGGGATCGCGCTGGTCGGGCTGATGGAATCGCTGATGACCGCCAAGCTGGTCGACGACATCACCGACACCCCGTCCAGCAAGACCCGCGAGTCCTGGGGACAGGGCGTGGCCAACATCGTCACCGGGTTCTTCGGCGGCATGGGCGGCTGCGCCATGATCGGCCAGACGATGATCAACGTGAAGGCGTCCGGCGCTCGCACCCGCCTGTCGACCTTCCTGGCCGGCGTGTTCCTGCTGATCCTGGTCGTCGCGCTCGGTGACGTGGTCGCGGTTATCCCGATGGCCGCCCTGGTCGCCGTGATGATCATCGTGGCGGTGTCGACGTTCGACTGGCACTCCGTCGCCCCGAAGACGCTCAAGCGGATGCCTTACGGCGAGACCATCGTCATGCTCGCCACCGTCGCCACCACCCTGGCCACCCACAACCTCGCCATCGGTGTCGTCGCCGGCGTCCTCACCGCCATGGTGATCTTCGCCCGGCGGGTCGCCCACCTCGTCGAGGTCACCAGCGTCCTGGACCCCGACGGCACCACCCGCATCTACTCCGTGCACGGGGAGCTGTTCTTCGCCTCCAGCAACGACCTCGTCGGCCAGTTCGACTACGCGAACGACCCCGACACCGTGGTCATCGACATGACCCACGCCCACGTCTGGGACGCCTCCTCCGTCGCCGCCCTCGACGCCATCACCACCAAGTACGCCACCCGCGGCAAGACCGTCGAGATCGTCGAGCTGAACACGCCCAGCGCCCGCATCCACGACACCCTCGCCGGCCAGCTCGGCGTCGGCCACTGATGGCCGCCGCCAGCCGCGGCGCCGGGCCGGAGCAGCACGCCTCCGGCCCGGTCGCCGACCGCCTCATGCAGATCGGCGAAGCCGCCGAACGGATCGGGTTGAGCATCCGCACCATCCGCCACTACGAGGAAGCCGGCCTGATCGTCCCCTCCGCACGCAGCGAGGGCGGCTTCCGCCTCTACACCGAACCCGACCTCGACCGCCTCGCGGTCGTCAAACGCATGAAGCCCCTCGGCTTCACCCTCAACGAGATGCGCGACCTCCTCGCCGTCCTCGACGCGCTCGAAACCGCCACCGGCACCGACCGGGCCGCCCTGCTCGACCGGCTCGACATGTTCCACACCACCGCTACCACCCGCGTCACCGCCCTCCGCGACCAACTCGCCACGGCCGAAGGCTTCGCCGACACCCTCCGCGCCAAACTCGACCACCACGGCCGCCCCAACACCTGAACACCGCCGCTCTCGGCAGCTCACGAACAGGGCATCCGTAATTCGGGGTGCGGGAGCTTGGCGGCCGCATCATCGTCGAACAGGCCGCCGCGTCCTACTCACTCCCCGCCAGGACGGCGCCCGCCCCCGGGACACCACACCGATGGCCACAAAAGGCAACTAAGGCGTCGACCCACAAGTATCGAGCCGAGATCGAGGCATTCCGGGGGCAACCAGGCGGCTTCTATCCGCCACGTGAACAGGACCAGCGCCACCTAGCTGATCTTCAGCAAGCGATCACAGCGACACCCCGTCGCGGCCGGGACACACCGGCAGAAAACCGAAATCCGCAGATCATCAGCCTGTGCGGACGCGGACGGAGCAGCGTGGTAGGAGTCTCCATGTGACTCCGGTTGATCCGGGCAGGCAGGGTGGAGCGGCCTGCGGGTGGCTGCGGCGGGCACCGGCACGGCCCTGCTCGGTACGCCGCGGGACGAATCGCTGGGGCGAGTCGATGCGGCGCACCGGCCGAGCGTTGATGGAGGAACGCATGCTCGACGACTCATCGCCGACCTGCGTACGGCCGCAGCCAGGTGACGGTCCGACGATGGCGACGACAACGCTACGGCGTCGGTTTCACGTCGCACGGGAGACGAGTCCGATCTTCATAAGGTGGCGCCGCAGACCGAACACCAATCACCCCGCAGACCGAACACAACTCTGCCGCAAATCGAAAGCGAAGACCGCCGCAAATCGAAACCCTCCGCGGCTATCATGAGATGTGCCCACACCGCACCTGATTCCACGCCGCGCCGCCGCGCAGGTCAACGCAGCCCTGGTCGACACCCGCGTCGTTCTGATCAGCGGAGCACGCCAAGCAGGCAAGAGCACCCTGGTACGCATCGTCGCCGGCGACCGGCTCGCCGAGCGCCGCGATCTCGACCGGGCACAGGACCGGGCCGCGGCGATCGCCGACCCGGTCGGCTTCGTGGACTCCACCGAGCTCCTGGTCATTGACGAGATCCAGCGCGCTCCGGAGCTGCTGCTGGCCATCAAGGCAGCCGTCGACGAGGACCCTCGTCCCGGCCGGTACCTGCTCACCGGATCATCGCGGCTGTTCGGCATGGTGGCCGCCCCAGACGCGCTGCCCGGCCGAATGGAAACCGTCGAACTCTGGCCGTTCTCACAAGGCGAACTCGACGGCGAGCCGGACGGATTCGTCGACGCCATCTTCGCACTCGGCCCCGAACTTCGACACGATTCGGACGTGACCCGCGCCGACTACGCGGCCAGAATCGTACGAGGCGGCCTGCCCGAAGCCACCACCCGCGCCGACCCGCGCCGCCGCCAACGGTTCCTCGACGCGTACATCCAAGCCCTCATCGATCGCGATGTGCGGCAGCTCTCCGACATTCAGCACAAGGGCGAGCTACGCAAGCTCGTACGCCTGCTCGCGGCCAGATCCGCGACCATCATCGCCGCCAACTCCCTCGAATCCGCACTCGGACTGAGCCGGCCAACGATCGCACGCTATCTCCAGGCCCTGGAAGAGATCTTCCTGGTCAAACGGATCCCCGGCTGGTCCCGCAACCTGGGCACCCGCGCCACTGCCGCGCCGAAACTGATCTTCGTCGACTCGGGCATCGCCGCCAACGAGATCGCGACCGACGCCCGGGCACTGCTCCGGCCGGGCGCACCGTTCGGCCCACTGCTCGAATCATTCGTCCTGTCCGAGCTGTCCCGCCAGCTCACCTGGTCCGAGCAGTTCGTCGATCTGTCCCACTACCGCGACCAGAGCAGGTACGAAGTAGACGCGGTGCTCGAGAACAGATCCGGGCATGTCGTTGGGATCGAAGTCAAAGCAGCCACCACCGTCGGACCCGACGACTTTCGCGGGCTACGCCGACTCGCCGACCGCCTCGGCGACGATTTCATCGCCGGCATCGTCCTCTACACCGGAACCTCCACCCTGCCGTTCGGCGACAGACTCCGCGCCATGCCAGTCAGTGCCCTGTGGCAGATTCCCGCCCCGCCAGCAGACTGACCTCGCTCCCTTCGAAGGTCTTTCCCGTCAGGTGACGGCCCACCGATTTCGTCCCGCACCCGGCTTACGGCGCGGTCACCGCCCGTCACGCTGAAGGCGCTGCGGTGACGTCCCTCGTGGGCGGGGAGCCGGATCGGTGAGCTGGGGGGTGGTGCACACGCATGAGCGTGTCGCACACCGGCCGGAACTTCGCCAACTTTCCAAGTGGGGCGACGAGGTACCCGCCACGGTCGTCGATCTGCGCGACGGCGCCGAGGTGCCGTTTCCGGACCAGGCGTGGAACAGCCCGTCGGCCGACGACGACGAGCAGGCGTTCGTGTCGGTGCAGAGATCGTGGTCGACCCGGCTGACCGGCTGTGGGTGCTCGACATCATTGTGGTCGACCTGGCCACCGGCGCGTCCTGGCGCCGGCTGCACGAGCACCCGTCGACGAAGGCGAAGCCGCTGGCGAAGTTCCGTCCGGTGGTCGAGGGCCGGCCGTTCCTGGAGCGCCCGGCCGACGGCGAGCCGAAACCGGTGAGTATGGGTTGCGACGCCACCCCGTCGCCGCCGATGGCTCCCGCCTGTACTACTGCACGCTGGTGTCGCGCCGGCTGGTAAGGCAGGTCGCTCGGTCATCGGTGGCCCAGTCGGCGGTCGACCACGACCGCGGGTCGGTGACCTTCAGCGCGCTCGCCACTTTCCGCCGGCGGCTGATGTGGGCGTAAGGGGCGTCCCTGCCGCGCTGACCCGAGTGTCCGCCTCGGGAGAGCCGCGGCCCGGACGCTGCTCACTGCTCGGCCTCGGCAGCCGATCTTCCTGCCTGCTCCTCGTCCCGCTGCCGGCTGAGGAAGAACGCGCCGAGCGCGCCGGCGAGGGTGCCGAAGACCACCACGGAGTACGCGGCGAGGACCAGTTCGAGAACCTGCGAGAAGGTGTCGGTGGCGGCGAGCGGCTCGCCGGTGATGGTGGTCAGCGCGACGTCGTGCAGGGCCCGCCCGTACGTCGGGTAGGAGCCGGTGACGACCAGGAGTTGCCCGGCGGCGAGGATGATCGTCACCGTGACCACGGCGAGCCAGGCCAGCCGGTCGGTCAGCAGCCGGCCCGCCGATCGGGAGCCGCGGACGGCGGCGGCGACCACGCCGGTGCCGCGCGCGGCGCGCAGCGCGGTGGCAGCGCGGGCGAATCGCAGAAAGGGTACGGCGAGGAAGATCACCTGCCACCAGTTGCGCTTTCAGAACTCGCGGGCGCAATGGCGGGCCAGCCAGGCACGCAACGCGAACTCGGCGCCGAACACGGCCCACAGCACCCAGCTGGCGACGGTCAGCACGCCGGCCAGCGGCTGGTCGCGGGCGACGGCCTGGCCGAGCACCAACAGCAAGAACAGGATGCCGAGTACGCCCATCGGCTTGTCCAACCGGCCGGCGAGACCGTTGAGCCGGGCGTCGTTCTCCTTCTCCTGCCGGGCCAGGCGCGCGCCCTCCTCCCGGGCCGTATGGCCCGTCATCATCCTGCCCGGCGGCTCTCGCCTGACGGAACACCTCGGATCGGCTCGGCCATGTGCAATGCCCTACCCGCTGGTCGTCCCGCCATGCCGCCCGAGGTCCACGCGGTGTGTGTCGTGAGTCCTCGGGTAGGGCAGAGGGAACCGCGAGAGAGGACTGCCTGATGCCGAGCACCACGATCCCGATGCTGGAGACGTACCCGAAGTCGATCAACCTGGATCGCGCGAAGCTGGCGGCGGCGGTCGACGCGCTCAACGACTGTGCGCAGGCCTGCACCGCGTGCGCGGACGCCTGCCTGAGCGAGGACATGGTCGCCGAGCTGACCAAGTGCGTACGGACGAACCTGGACTGCGCCGACATCTGCACGACCACTGCACGGGTGCTGTCCCGGCACACCGGCTACGACGCGAACATCAGCCGCACCCTGCTGGAGGCGTGCGCCACCGCCTGCAAGTCGTGCGGGGACGAGTGCACCCGTCACGCCGACAAGCACGAACACTGCCGAATCTGCGCCGAGGCCTGCCGCACCTGCGAGCGCGCCTGCCGGGACCTGCTCGCCACGATCAGCTGAGAACATGCGGGCGGTGCCGGCACCCTCTCGGGTGTCGGCACCGCGCATCACCGCTTGGCTTCATGTTTGGCCATCTGGGGCTGCTCACCCTTGCCGACCTTGCGCAGCGCGTCGCGGAGCTGCTCCTCGGTCATCTTGGAGTTGCCCTCGATGCCCGCGTCGTGGGCCTGCTGACGGGTGGATGATCCGCGCGGCGGCGGGCCAGCGGTAGGCGAGCACGTCGAGCAGGTACGCCCAGCCGATGATCACCGCTACCAGCAGCACCCCGTCGGCGATGGACGTGTAGTCGTCGGCCATCGCATTCTGCGCGGCGTCGGCGATCAGCACGATGACCAGCACGATGACCAGCAGATCCGTGACGCCGGTGCTGCCGCTCTCCCGCTTGAGCAGCACGCGCAGGAGGAAGAAGATCGTCAGGTAGATCACGCTGCCCCGCAGCGCTATCTCCCACAGCGGTGTGTCGGGAACGAACAGCTTCCACCAGCCGCTCATTCGCCGCTCCTACCCGGGCTGGTCCATCGCCACACCACGTCACCTCTGTGGGCGTTCAGCGGGCGCCGCGGACCTGCACCGCGCCGTCATGGCCCGACCCAGGATCGTGATCGTCGGCGCGGGATTGGCCGGCTTCCACGCCGCCCGCCGCCTGGGCCGGGTCGCGCGCGGTGCCGCCGACGTGGTGCTGGTCAACCGGACCGACTACTTCCTGTACCTGCCGCTGCTGCCCGAGGTCTCCGGCGGGGTGCTCGACCCACGCCGGTCAAGTTCGCCTCCGCCGCCCACTCGCGAGACTTTGGATGGGAAGGCACCAGTACCACTACGTTGTGCGTCTTGGCGATCTGATGAGCCAGCGCCCGTACCTGCTCGTGACCGATGTCAGGGTTCAGCTCCTGCGGGGCCAGCACCAGCCGGTCGCCGAAGTCCGCAGCGCTCTCCGGAACGATCGACTTGCCGACACCTTCCGGGTCGGCGTCGAAGTGGGTGACCAGGACGCTGTCGTCGGCCAGCGTCTTCATGACAGTCTCGTGCTTGTCTTGCCAACCCCAGAACGGCACCGGCACGACTGCACTCGGGTCTGCGGTCTCAATGCCCAGGAAGCCGTTGAGGTCCTGCGACTTGAGTTCCTCCGTGAACAGGTCCACCAGTCGCTCGTACGCTGGATGGCCCCGTGGGATGTGCAGGCGGGTCTTCTCCTCCGCCGACGCCAGCGCCGCGTGCACATCGTCGATGACAATCGATCCCATTGTGATCGGCTGGCGCATGCCGGGCATCGACAGCCCGAACCGGATCCTGCCGTTGACCAGTATGTTCATAGTGGTCACGCAGATCGCCTCACCGGAGAGAAACTTCACCGCCTCCGGATCATCGACCACGGCCATGCCCAGTCGGACCGCTTCCTCACGCACCCGCGCCGCCAGGTGCGGGTCCGGGGCCAGAACAGCGCCGGACCCTTCTTCTCATGCAGGCAGCACTGCAGGATCAGCACTGTCTTCCCGCCGCCGGTGTTGGTCTTGATGACCACGTCACGCCGGTCCCGCACAGCCGACCAGGCGTCCAGAACCGTCTTCTGTACCGCCCGCAGATACACGTACCCGCCGGCCTTGTTCGGCAGCGCGTCGAACAACGCCGCCGGATCGGTGATCTTGTTGATCGCGTTGCCGGTCGAAAGCCGACCGAAATCGAACCCCACGGAACCCTCTTCCCGGACCCCTGGGGAATCCTCCCATGGGAGCTGATCCATGCCCAGCTTGCTGGCCGAGACGGAACGGCCGTTGGCAGATCCGCGCTGGCGGCAACCCCAGCCGAGCCCCGGCAGGCTCACCAAGATCCTTTCCGGCGGTGCCGGCGGTCGGCTGCCCTGGGTTGGGGTTACCGGCGTGGCAGCACGATGTCTGCGCACTGAAACGTTCAGCGGGACGATCCTCGGTGACACGAGGTGTGCGGCGACGCGGATGCCGGTACCGGTACGTCCATCTCCTCAATCAGCCGGCAGGCCGGTCTCTGGACCACCGGTAACCGATTACCGCCGCCGGTCGGTCCACGGCGGTCGGACACCAGAGCCGGACGCGGTGCTCCCAATCTGCTCCCAATTTAAGGGACAACAGCGCGGAAGCCCGTTACCGGCCGAACCGGCGACGGGCTTCCTACCTGCTCATATCTATGGTGGGCAATACTGGGATCGAACCAGTGACCTCTTCGGTGTGAACTCTCGGCAAGGGGGTCGGGTCGGGCTTGATACGAGGTCAGACGGCCTGCTGAGGAGCTTCTCGGCTCGGTTCGGCTGGCACGGTTGCTGTACTTCGTTGCTGTACTGCTGGCGTCGATCGGTCAGCCTCCCGGGTCCAGCCGAGGAAGCGGTGGTGCAACGCGCCGGCCGGCATGCAGGGCATGTCTTCGGCGGCCTGGACGAGGTAGGAGCCGAGGTAGAGGGCCAACGACACGGGGGCGTCTGCGTACTCCGCCCGCAGCTCACGCTTCCGGGTCGGGCAGGGCCAGGGCAGGTCGCAGCCGCCGCAGCTCCAGATCGGCATGACCGGGCCGTGGGTGGTCACTCCTGGCCTCCAAGGAAGCGCGCGGTGATCGTTCGGGCCTGCCGGCTGGTCGCCCAGTTCACCTGCCAACACGGGTACGGAGCCAGCCGCGACCACCACGCGCGGCAGCCAGCGCACATGCCGTCGAGTCCTCGGACGTGCACCGCGAGGATCGTCTGCTCCTGGCGGTCGTTCACTGCTCCCCCTCCCCGGGCCAGTGGCCTCGGTTGATCGGGATCCGGTGCCGGGCATGACACGGCAGGTCGGCTCCGCAGCGGCAAACCCGCCGCCATCGCCGCCAAGACCAGACGGGCCGATGCCGCCGCGCGAGGGTCATGGCGGCGGCGAGCAGGTACTCCTCGTACGAGACGCGCCGCACCGGATCTCCCTCGTCAGTCACGAGGGCACGCTGTCTCGCCCCCGAGTTGAGAGGGACGCGGCGACCAGGCCAATCCACACCGCCCGCCGCATCCCGTGAGGAGGAACGTACGCAGCGTGGTCGGGGTGAATGGGTAGGGTTCGTACCCCTTGATCAGGCGACGAGGCCGACCTTCAGCGCGAGGTCATGCACATCGCCTCGCAAAGAGCGCGGTCCGTCCAGTAGATCGAGGGTGATCTGCCTGGCGTAGCCGTTGAAGCGAATCGTCTCCGGCGCGGACTCGTATGCCTGACGAAGAGTCGCCACAGTGGCGTCGTTGTCGCCCTTGCCGTAGTGGCCGCGGGCCACCTCGATCAGGTGCCGGGCACGGCGCGGTTTCGATGGGATCGCCGCCGGGTCAAGGCGATTGGCCTGTCGCACCGCCTCACCGGACTTCTGAAGCTCGACGGCGACGGTCACGGCGTGGGCGCCCATGATGACCCGCGAGAACGAAGTCTGCGGCTGGTAGAAGTTCTCCGGCAGCCGCTGCGCCACCCGGTCCGCACGGTCCCAGTACCGCCAGGCGCGACCCTCCTCACCAGCCCGAGCGGCGGTATAGGCAGCTTCAAAGTTCAGGGCGCCCCAGAGAGCGAGCAGGTTCGGGTTCGCGTCGGTCGTTCGGGGTTTGAGCGCCGAGACCACGTCGAGGGTCACCGCCATACCCGTGTCCCAGTCCCCGGCGTCCCGGTGAACCTGGCACAGGAACCATCCCGCGCAGGCCAACGCCTCCGGATCTCCCGACTCCTGCGCAACCACCATCGCGCGGTCAGCTACGCGCCACAGCAACTCGGCGGCAGGCTGGTAAGCAAGGAACATCTGGGCCAGGCCGAGCACTTCGGCAAGCAGCGCCTGAGCCTGACGACGCTCGTCACCCTCATACGTCAGCGCGGCACGCTGAGCGTCCCGGACCAAATCCGGCAGCAGAGCGCCGAGCACCGTTCGATGGTCTGACGCCTGATGACGGGCGCGCCAGGCTGCGGCGAGCCGGCACTTGATCTGCTGTAGCGGCTGCGGTGACATGTCGTCGGACAACGCGAAGCGGTTGACGGCGTCGCGCACCGAGGCGAGTGCTGGATGCTCGGGCCCGTTGACGACCTCAGATCGATCGCTCAACTCCCCGATCAAGGCGGACACGTCGACCTTGAGGGCGCGGGCGATCCGATCGAGCATGTGGACACGCGGCGGCAGGATGCGATCGCTCTCCACGGCCTTGACCCACTCGGCGCTACGGCCTACTAGCCCCCCGAGCACAGCGCGGGTCTTGCCCGAGCGCTCACGGTAGACCTTGAGTCGCTGCCCAAAGGTCAGCCCCGGCATGGGATCCATCCCGAACCTCCTCGTAGCGCGGGATGCGTCGCCGGCCTGTCGACCGCCGTCGTGCCCCACGGTACCCACGGGCTCCCCACCGGGTAACCCTTCGCGGCACCGACAGGCGGGCTTATCAACTCGTCGACCGTCTCGCGCTGACCCCCGTCGGGGGGAGCCTGGTCGGCGTTGTCGGCGAGTACTAGCGGGTGCCGTTCCCTGTGGTCGGCCCTCGATGTCGCGCCGTCTTCGCCCGTCGGTGTCGGTCGCGCATCACTGCGTTTGCTGACTTCCTGCTGACTCGGGGCCCGGGTAGGCACGGACACGCGGGCCGACACCGGCGCTCGCTAAGTAACCGATCGAGTCACTGAACGCCAAGCGTCGAACGCCCAAGCGAGGTCGGTGGTGTCTGCGCTGATGAAGACTGTCTCCAAGTACATCGCGCCGATGAAGTTGTAACCGTAGAGGGTGTACTTGGCATCGCCGTTCTGGCGGTAGAGCCAGGCGGCGCGATGACCGACCCCGTCGCGGCCGCCCTCAGCCACCTTGCCTGTTGGGTCCGGCGGAAGTGCGACATCGAGCGACGCGGTGATGTCGGCCCCGTCGGCGCACCGCCATTGGTCTCCTGGGGCGACGAGCATTGTCCGACCCGGCACGCGCCATGTTGTGACCCCGTCGGTGGTGTGCTCCAGCGTCCAAGGACCGGACAGCTCGATCGACCAACCATCGCCCAGCGGCCTTCGCACGCCTCAAGTATGAAGAGGGGCCGGCATTCCGTCGATCGTTCGACCAGTTGTACGCGGGAGGTGACCTCTTCGTCCCGAACGCGGTTGCGGTGCATCGTCTGCTGTCATCGGTTGTCATCCCGCGCCTATCAGTTCGGCTGCGACCCCGCCCGCGGTCGCGATTTGTCGACGGCAGGCAACGCGTTCGCTGCCTTCTTGCTGCCTTCAGAGTGGTCGACCTCCGACGACCTGATGACGGCCTGGCGAGCGCGAGGAGGACGTCGCGCTGCCGGTGAGCTGGCGGCGATGGACTCCTGTGATTCAGCGCGCGCGGCGGTAGTGCATGGCCACCGCGCCGTTGCGGAGCGGCTTCGCCGAGAGCAGCTCGAGCTGGCGCGTGCCGGGCAGCCCGCCCTGGTACAGCGTCGGGCCGTGGCCGGCGATCCTGGGATGGACGAGCAGCTTGTACTCGTCGATCAGGTCCAGCCGGTCGAGCTCGGTCGCGAGCTTGCCGCTTCCGAGGAGGACCCCGGCCGGGGTCGCGTCCTTGAGCTTCTGCACGCCCTCGCGCAGATCGCCGGCGATGTGGTGGCTGTTGGTCCACGGGAAGTCCTTGCGCGTCGACGACACCACGTACTTGGGTTTGACCCCCAGCTTGACCGCCCACTCGCGCATGGCCGGCGGCGCCTCCTCGTCGCCGCGGGCGACGGCCGGCCAGTAGCTCTCCATCATCTCGTAGGTGACGCGACCCCACAGCATTGCCCCGCCCTCGTCCATGAGACGGGTGAAGAAGGCGTGCGTCTCGTCGTCGGCGATCCCCTCCTGGTGGTCGACGCAACCGTCCAGGGTGAGGTTGAGGCTGAAGGTGAGGAGTCCCATGGCCGGCGAGTCTAACGCCACTTTTAGGTCGGTAAAGTGCAGCGCCACCCGCATTTGATCCCGTTGTCTACCGGCAGCGGCACGCTGTCGAGTGCGGCCCGCCTGCCCCGTGCCGAGCGCTACCCCGCCGACACTCCAGTGCTGGTCAGCGAGATCGTGACGTTCCTGGTGGAGTACCGGCTGTTCGTCCTCGACGCCACAGTGCACGCCGCTAGGGCCTGTGTCGAAGTCGGCTGCGGGTGCAGGAGTGAGGAAGTTTCGGCGTGGCGGTGACCGATAAATAGTGAGGTCTCCGGTAGATGGTTCATCGACGAAGAAGACCATCAGCACGGAGACCT
>NZ_JAGPYL010000063.1:0-38736 GCF_018070095.1 Micromonospora sp. U56 | reverse complement strand
GCCCCGGACCGGTCCGCCGTGGAGGGAGCCGCCGGTTGGGCCGGTTCCCGATCCGCCGCCCCCCGCAGCGCCCCGCCGGCCGCGCCCGCCAGCGCGCCCCCGGTCGTCGCCCCCGCCAGCGCCCCGCCCGCGGCTGCGCCCGCCAGTGCCCCGCCCGCTGCCGCACCGCACGGCGAACCCCCGGCGGGTACGGCCAACGGCGCGTCACCGATCAGCGGTTCCTACGGTTCGGCGCCGTCAGCAGGGTCGTACGGTTCGGCGCCGAGCGCCGAGTCCGCCGGCTCGGCACCGACCGCCGGGTCCTACGGATCGGCGCCGGCCACGGGGTGGTACGGCCGGGCGGAGGCCGCAGGCTCCTACCGCGCCGCACCGAGCACCGGGTCCTACGGCTCGACGCCCACCGCCGAGGCGCCGCCCGCCGCGCCGCGGAGTGCTCCTCCGGCCGGCGCGGCCGCCCCCTACAGCGCGCCGCCCGCTGCGCCGCGGAGTGCTCCTCCGGCCGGCGCGGCCGCCCCCTACAGCGCGCCGCCCGCCCCGGCCGTCGACAGCAGTCCGACGACCGACCGGCCGTTCCGGCTCCGGTCCGTGCCGGCGGAGACCGCCAGCGCCCCGGCGGAGCTTCCCGGCCACCAGCCGACCCCCACCGGTCCCGGCGCCGCGCCGGACCCCGCCACGAGCGGGCCACGCCGCCTGGACCTCCCCTCCTCCGCGCCCGCTCCGACGAGCGCACCCCCCTACGCGGCCCGCCGCTCCGCACCCGATCCGGCGCCTCCGGCCGAGCCGGCCGTGGAGGACGGGACGCCGGAGCCCGGCGCGGTGGTGCTGCCGCAGCGCGTCCCCGCCGAGCCGGACGTGCCCGTTGTGCCGGAGCCGCCAGCCGTGGAGCCACCCGCCGAGACCCCCGAACTCGCCCGCATCGCCACCCACCTGCGCCGCGACGACGAGCCCGCCCCGCTGCGGGAGCGGCCGGAGGGCTTCGACGTCAACGCCATCCTGGACGCCGTGCGGGAGGTGGCCGGCGTGCGCGACGCCGCGTTGCGCCGTACCCCGGCCGGCGCGCACAGCCTCCGGCTGGACCTCGCCGACGGGGCCGACCCGGCCGAGGTGAGCCGCATGGGCGCCCGCCTGCTCCAGGAGCGGATGGGGCTGGCCGCGGCCCCGCAGAACCTGCCCGCCACGACCCCCGCACCGGCGCCGTTGCGGCGCCGCTCCGCCGAGACCCGCGCGCCCGAGCCCCGTGCCCCCGAGCCGTGGGGCGCCGAGCCGCGCCCCGGCGAGGCGCCGGCCCGGCCGCGCGACGCGGAGTCCCGCCCCGGCGACCTGCGCCGGCAGGAGCCCGGGGCCGGCCCGTCGAGGCGGTCCCGATCGGCCGATCCGTCGGGCGAGGGTCGCGCACCCGCCGGCACCGGGCGCGGCGCCGCCGACCAGCCGCCCGGGGCCCGCCCGGCCGCCGAGGCGGCCACCGCCGCCCCCGCGCCCGGCCGGGTGGAGGACTACCCGGGCACGGTCGAGGGGGTGCCGCGCCGGCGCCGGCAGGTCTCCGCGCACCGGGGGCGGGCCAGTGTGGAGGAGGCGAGCGCGACATCCGCGCCGCCGGCCACCGGCAGCCCGGCCACGCTCGGCACCTCGTACTCCGGTGGGCAGCTGACCACGACGGAGAGCGCCCCGTCCCGACCGCTGGACACCGGCGGCGCGCCGGGGCCCCGGGTGGTGATCGACCACGTCCAGGTGAGCACCTTCGGTCTCGACGCCACCGTCGAGGTACGCCTGCTCGCCGCCGGCGAGCAGGCGGCCGGGCACTCCACCGGGCCGGCCGTGGACGGGTACGTCCTGCGACTCTGCGCGGTCGCCGCGGCGGCGGCGGTGGACCAGCTGCTGCGGGGCGCCGAGGGCGCGGCCGAGCGCGGGCGGTGCTTCGTCGAGCACGCCGCGGTGGTGCCGTTCGGCAACTGCGAGGTGGCCACGGTGGTGGTTCTGCTGGTCTGCGACGGCTGGGTCGAGCAGCTCGCCGGCTCCGCGCTGGTCGCCGGTGACCCCCGGCAGGCGGTGGTCCGCGCGACGCTGGCCGCCGTCAACCGGCGCCTGGAGGCGTTGCTGGCCTGAGCGGCGTGGTGTTCGCCGGCGGGTCGTGCTGGGCACACTGGGAGGCATGAAGCGAGCCGCCCTCTGGCCCGAGCATCTGCTGCCCCCGCACCACGTTCCGCCGCCCTGGCCGGGCCGGGAGGTACGCCTCGACGGCACGGTCACCTACGTCCGGGACACCCCGGCCACGAGTGCGGACGCGGAGCCGGCGCTGTACGTGCACGGGCTGGGCGGCTCGTCGCAGAACTGGACGGACCTGGCCGGCCTGCTCGCCCACCGGCTCGACGGGCAGGCCATCGACCTGCCCGGGTTCGGGCGCAGCGAGCCGGGGCGGCGCTACACGATCCCGGCCTTCGCCGAGCGGGTGGTCCGCTGGATCGAGCACTCCGACCGGGGGCCGGTGCACCTGTTCGGCAACTCCCTCGGCGGGGCGGTCGCGGTGCACGTGGCGGGGCTGCGGCCGGAGCTGGTGCGTACCCTCACGCTGGTCTCCCCGGCGCTGCCGTTCCTGGACTTCCGCCGCTCGTTGCAAGGGCGGATGCTGCCGCTGCTGGCCATCCCACGCGGGGAGCGGCTGGCGGCCTGGCGGCTGGCCCAGCTCGCCCCCGAGGTGATGGCCCAGCAGGTGCTGGAGGCGTGCTTCGCCGACCTGAGCCGGCTCAGCGAGCAGCGCCGGCAGGAGGCGCTGGAGGAGATCCGGGTGCGCTACGAGGCCGCGCACTACGCCGCCGCGTACGTCCGGACGTTCCGCGGCCTGGTCTCCAGCTTCCTGCGCTCGTACCTGCCGGGGGCGGGGTCGATGTGGCGGATCGCCGCAGCGGTGCAGGCCCCCACGCTGGTGGTGGGCGGCCTGCAGGACAAGCTGGTGGACGTGCGGGTGGCGCCGCAGGCGGCCCGGGCGATCCCGGACAGCCGGCTGATGATGCTCGAAGGGGTCGGCCACGTCGCGCAGGTGGAGGTGCCGCGCACGGTGGCGCGGGCGGTGCTGCACCTGCTCGCCGAAACGGAGGAGGTCGGGAGGCGCTCCGACATGGCAGGATGACCCGGATGCCCAAGTTCCTCCCCCACGGTCACCGCGCGCGTGCGACCCCCCGTGGCCGCCGCGCGCCCGTCGGAGGCCGTCGCTGGACGGTCCTGCTGCTGGCGATGCTCGCGGTGGTGGTCGGCGCGGGCGGGGCACTTTTCGCCGGCCGTCCCGGGGCCGTCGCCGAGACGCTCGCCGTCGGGACGCCCGCCCCCCGGCCGACCGCCGCGCCGCTCACCCCGTCGCCGTTGCCGGTGGTCACCCCGAGCCCGTCCGCGACCAGCCCGGCCCCGCTGCTCCAGCTCGCGGGCCCGGTGCCGTCCGCCGGGCGGGGCAGTTTCGGGTACGACGACCGGGCCGGTCCGGTGCTGGGGCGGGGTGGCCCGGTGCAGCGGTACCGAATGGCGGTGGAGAACGGCTCCGGTGAGGACGTGCACGCCTTCTCCGACGAGGCGCAGGCGGCGCTGGCCGGGCCCGGGAGCTGGGTGGACAGCGGGCGGCTGCGGCTGCGCCGGGTGCCGGCGGGCGAGGCGTACGACTTCACGATCTACCTGGCCACAGCGAACACGGCGGGGCGGATGTGCCGGGCCGGGGGAGTGGACATCCGGGTGGGCGGCCGGCCGTACACGTCGTGCCGGGCGTCGGGGAAGGTGATCATCAACCTGGACCGGTGGCGGATCTCGGTGCCGCACTTCGTGCGGGCCGGTGTGCCGTTGTCGCTCTACCGCACCTATGTGGTCAACCACGAGGTGGGCCACCAGTTGGGGCACCACCACGAGCGCTGCCCGGGGCCGGGCCGGCCGGCGCCGGTGATGCAGCAGCAGTCCCTCTTCCTGGACGGCTGCACCGCCAACCCGTGGCCGTACGTCGACGGGCGGCGGTACACCGGCCGTCCGGTCTGAGCCCCGCCGCGCGATCTGAAGCGTATTCACATCGCCCGGCCGGAAAAGCGCTGATATGCCCGATTAGTCTGTCATGCTGATCGGGTGACCCCGTTCTCCCCGCTCGCCGAGGGTGGCGAACCGGAACCGGCCGACCAGGCCGACCTCGCCCGACCCGCCGGCGACACCCGACCCGGGCTCGTCCGGATGCGCCGCCGGCGGCGGCGTGCCGCCCTGCTCGGCCTGGTGGCGCTCGGCGCGACCGTCACCGGCGTCGCCCTCGTCCGGGCCGACGACGGGCCGTCCGTCCCCGCGTCCGCCGGGCTGTCGCGGCCACAGGAGTTCGGCGCCAGCGAGGACGCCGCGCCCGCCGCGTACCCGACCAGCGGCTCCGGTCGCTTCGCGGCCGCCGACGGCCGCTCGCCGGTGCACGGGTACGACGGCCCGCTGCGCCGCTACCGGGTGGCGGTCGAGGAGGGCACCGGGCAGGACGTCGACCTCTTCGCCGACACCGTGGACGAGGCGCTCGCCGACCGGCGCAGCTGGATCGACTCGGGTGAACTGCGGGTGCAGCGGGTGCCCGAGGCCGCCGCTGCCGACTTCACCGTCTACCTGGCCAGCCCGGCCACCTCCGAGCGGATGTGCGCCGAGGGCGGGTTGATGACCGAGGGGTACACCTCCTGCCGGCTGCCCGGCCAGGTGATCATCAACCTGGCCCGCTGGATGGACGCGGTGCCCGACTACGGTGCCCCGCTGGCCGTCTACCGGACGTACGTGGTCAACCACGAGGTCGGCCACGAGCTGGGCGAGGAGCACCAGGCCTGCCCCGGCCCCGGCGCGCCGGCCCCGGTCATGCAGCAGCAGACGTACGGCCTGGACGGCTGCGTCGCGAACGCCTGGCCGTACGTCGACGGGGTGCGCCATGAGGGCGTGCTTGTCCCCGGTGCCTGAGTTATTCCCGCTCCCGAATGTCGGGCTACGTGTCACTGCTCATGGCCGACCGGACCCCCGGCGAGCGACAATGGCGCGGTTCGCCACCAGCCGATCCCGGGGAGTCCACCGTGTCGCTGCCCCCGCTCGTCGAGCCCGCCGCCGAGCTGACCGTTGACGAGATCCGCCGCTACTCGCGCCACCTGATCATCCCGGACGTCGGGGTCGCGGGACAGAAGCGGCTGAAGAACGCCCGGGTGCTGTGTGTCGGCGCCGGCGGTCTCGGCTCACCCGCCCTGCTGTACCTCGCCGCGGCCGGCGTCGGCACGCTCGGCATCATCGACTTCGACACCGTCGACGAGTCCAACCTCCAGCGGCAGGTCATCCACGGCGTCTCCGACGTCGGCCGCCCGAAGGCGGAGTCCGCCGCGGCGTCGATCCGCGAGATCAACCCGCTGGTGAACGTGCGGATCCACAACACCGCGCTGGACCGGGAGAACGTCCGCGAGATCTTCGCCGAGTACGACCTGATCGTCGACGGCACCGACAACTTCGCGACCCGCTACATGGTCAACGACGCGGCGGTGTTGCTCGGCAAGCCGTACGTCTGGGGCTCGATCTACCGCTTCGACGGTCAGGCGTCGGTGTTCTGGGCCGAGCACGGCCCCTGCTACCGCTGCCTCTACCCGGAGCCCCCGCCGCCCGGCATGGTCCCGTCCTGCGCCGAGGGCGGCGTGCTCGGCGTGCTCTGCGCGTCGATCGGCTCGATCCAGGTCAACGAGGCGATCAAGCTGCTCACCGGCATCGGCGAGCCGCTGGTCGGCCGGCTGATGGTCTACGACGCCCTGGAGATGTCGTACCGCAAGATCAAGGTTCGCAAGGACCCGAACTGCGTGCTCTGCGGCGAGAACCCGACGGTCACCGACCTGCTGGAGGACTACGAGGACTTCTGCGGCGCGGTCTCCGAGGAGGCGCAGGAGGCGGTGGTCGACGCCACCATCACCGCGCTGGAGCTCAAGGAGTGGCAGGACGCCGGCAAGGACATCTTCCTGGTCGACGTCCGCGAGCCCGCCGAGTACGAGATCGTCCGCATCCCGGGCGCCATGCTGATCCCCAAGGGCGACATCATCTCCGGCGAGGCGCTGGCGAAGCTGCCGCAGGACCGGCAGATCGTGCTGCACTGCAAGTCCGGCGTCCGCTCCGCCGAGGCGCTCGCCGCCCTCAAGGCGGCCGGGTTCCGCGACGCGGTGCACGTCCAGGGTGGTGTGCTCTCCTGGATCAAGCAGATCGATCCCTCGCTGCCCGCGTACTGAGCGACGGCCGGGGTCGGCGGCGGGCCACTCACCCGCCCCGGCCTCGGCCGATTCCCCGAGGCGCGATCCCCTTTACGCAGGTAGCGTGACCGCCGTGGTGGACATGGACGCCGCTATCGGCTTCGTCGTGGCGCACGGGGACGCGGTGGACCGCGCGCGGCTCTCCCGGCTGCGCACCGGCGCGCCGGTGCCGGTCGAGCTGCTCGACGCCGCCGAGGCCGGGCAGACGCCCGACGGGGGCTGGCCGGCCGTCCTGGACGGTGTCGTCGGCTCCGTCGACGCGACCTGCTTCCGCCTGGCCGAGCTGGACGACCTCGGCGCCCTCGGCCGCCCGGCGGCCCGGCACGCGCTGGACTGGCTCGCCGCCCGCCAGCTGCCCGACGGCGGCTGGGACGAGGACCCGTCGCTGGCCGGCCTCGCGCCGGAGTGGGCCCGGCCGGGCGATCCGGAGGCCCGGTTCTACCTCACCGCCAACGCCGGGTTCTGGCTGACCGTGGCCGGCCTGGACGCCCGCGCCGCCGGCCCGCTCGATCACCGCGTCGGCGGCGCGTACGCCGGGGTGGTGCAGGCGGCGGCGCACGCGGTCGCCGCGCAGCTCGCCCCGGACGGCGGCTGGCCGTCCTTCCTGCCCGCCGGCTGGCTGAGCGCGGCCGTGCTGCACCGGCAGGAGATGTACTACGAGTCGGCGCGGATCCAGGCGGTGCTGGCCGAACGGATCCCGAAGATGTCCCCGGCCGACGTCGCCTGGCTGGCGGCGACGCTGCGTCGGGTCGAGGTGGGCGAGGAGCAGTGGCTGCTGGTCTCGGCCCGCCGCCGGCTCGCCGAGACCCAGCGCAGCGACGGCGGCTGGGACAGCGACGACGGTCACCAGTTCGACGTGCACACCACGCTGCGGGCGATCCGGGCCTGCCGGACGGTCACTTCAACTGGCTGATCACCAGCGGCCACCAGCCGTCCGGGGCGAACGCGGCCGGGTCGATGCTCTCCAGCACCATCCGCAGCGTCTCGGCCCGCTCGGCCCGGCCCGCCTTACCCTCGTCCGCCTCGACGAAGAGCGCGAACTGGTAGAGGAACTCGACGAACGTGCGGAAGTTGGTGTTGACGCCCTGGATGTCCTGCTGGTCCAGGTCGAACTGGAGGATCTCGCCGTTGCGCGGGTCCAGCACGTAGAGCAGGTCGGGGTTGTCGGCGACCGCGCCCACCACGATCAGCCGGACGTCCAGCGAACCGTCCTCGGTGCTGAGCTGGATGGTGTCGTACAGCTCGATGTCGCCTTCGAGGAAGGCGGTGTAGACGACCGCCACGTCGAGCGGGATCTCATCACCGGCGGGGAGCAGGTCGGGGCTGAACCCACCCTCCAGCCACGCCTCGCGCGGGTACGGGATGAGCTCGTCCTCGCTCCACAGGGCACGGAACCGGGGATCAGCGGCCATGACGATCCTTCGTGGTCACAGGAGTTGGGTCGGTCAGGACGACAGGCCGGCGGTGATCAGCAGCCGCCGCCAGTTGTCGGCGTACTCTCCGGCATGCCGGCCCTTGCGGAGCCGCCGATCGCGGACCCCGGGGCCGAGGACGGTCGCGACCAGGTCGGGGTAGCCCGGACCGAACACCCGCTCGTTGAAGAAGGTGACGATGTCGGGGGCGAGGACGGTATATTCGACGTCCTCGTCCGGGTGCTCGTACTGGAAGATGTAGGCGTCCGGCTCCATCCAGTAGACCTCGAGGTCCTCGGTGTCCAGGTAGATCGGGGCGCCGCCCTTGATCTCGCCGCGTAGGCCCGGCGGAACGCTGCGCAGCTCCCGCCCGATGGTCAACGGGCTGCCCATCGGGTCGTCCGGGTCGACGGTGTAGGCCCTCCAGGCCGCCGGGCTGGTGATCTGCTCAGGGGGCGTGAACCGGAAGTTGTCGCCCTCCACCCGGCCGAAGAGACGGTAGACCTCCGCGACGCCGGGCAGGTCGGGGAGGGGCTCCAGCGGAGCCGGCCCCTCGATGACGACGCCGAAGCCGTGCTCGGCCTCCAGGCGCGTGAGCAGCGCCAGCTTGTCCCGGATCTCGGCCAGCGCCGGGGTGGCGTCGGGGCTGTTCACTCGTCAATCCACTTCACGATGATCCGCGTGCCCTCGGGGACGTCCCGCAGCGCGACCGAGATGTCGCTGCCGATCTGGCGGTTGGTCCAGGAGTCCATCAGCCTGAGGTTAGCGTATTCATCCTTTCCTTTCAGTTGTAGCTCGTGGATGTGGTCCGGGTCGAGGCCCTGGCCGCGGGCGGTGATCGTCCCCTGGCCGTCGTAGAGGCGGTCCACCAGGGACTTGTTGGCCAGGTACTTGTTGGTCTCCCGGCTGCCGTGCTGCTGGGTCAGCTTTTCGTTCTTGGTCAGCCGCCGGATCAGCCGCTCACGGAACACGTTCGTCCGGGTGCGGGATGTGCGGGTCGTGCGGTCGTAGACCTTGTTGCTGTCCCGGTCCGACTTCGCCTTGAACAGCTGCTCGTCCTCACCGAGCCGGACCAGATCCTTCGCCTTGCGGTCGAAGTCCCTCTTGTCGAAGTCCGACCGGTACCGCAGCCGCAGCACCGCGGGCTCCTCGACCTTGGCGCCGGTGGTCTTGGCGGTCCGGAAGACCTTGTCGTTCTCCAGGAACGCCGAGACGAGTTTCGCGCCCTCCGCCTGGGCCTGCCGCGCCGGGGCGTCGCGTTTCTTACCCCCCATTGAGCACCACGTCCACCGCCATACCGATCAGCTGGTCGATGATCATCCCGGTGATCATCTTGAAGATCGGGATCTCCAGCAGCGACGCCCCGAAGGTGGCCGCCGCGGTCGCGATCGCCTGCGCGATCTGGATCGCCAGCAGGATGAGCTGCACGATCACCTGGATCTTCAACGCCAGCACGACGCCCGCCCCGGCCATCAGCCCGATGGCGATGACGTTCGTCGGGTCGGTGGCGTCGGCGATGTTGCGCGCGGCCGACTCCTTGTCGTTCCACTCGCCGGCGAAGGCGGCGAAGCTCTCGCCCCGGTTGGTGTCCAGCACCGTCCGCGCGGCCGACTCCAGCTGGGCGACCGAACCGTTGATCCGGTCGGCCATGCCGGTCCACTCGCCGGCAAGCTGGAACAGCGCGGTCTCGTCCGACTCCGGCCAGTCGTACCCGATCATCGAGAGCAGCGACGCGAGCTCGCCCGGAAGCGTCAGGCCCACGGCGACTCCTTTCCTTTGTGCGGCGGGCTCAGCCGCCGAGCTTGCCGAGAATCGATTGGAAGGAGTTGCTGACGCCCTCCTCGACGGCCCGGTACCCCTCCGCCATCGCGTGCAGGTCGGCGGCGTAGTTCTCCAGCTCCGTGAGGTTGGTGCTGAGGCACTCGGTCAGCCCGTCCACGCAGGCCTGGTGGGCGACGCCGAGCAGCATCCCGATCTCGTCTCCGCCGAAGGCGTGCGCGTAGCCGCCCACCGCCGCCTGGAACGCCTCGAAGGCCTGCCGGACGTCCTCCTTGGCCCGGACCAGCTCGTCCGCGCCGCGGCGCACCGAGTCGACGTCGACGTCCAGAGGCTCCATCGTCAGCTCCGCCCCTGCAGTTTCCGCATGGTCTCGCCGACCGCGAGGGTGATCTCCCGCATCTGCCGCAGGCCCTGATCCTGGAGCCGCTCCACGGTGGCGGTCATCGCGGCCAGGTCGGGCATCGGCTCTGTCCCGGCCCCGGCCTCGTCCTGCCCGTCGAGGGCCGCGTTCACCGCCCGGCGCAACTCCTCGGCGAGGTGTTCCGCCCCCTCGCGCAGCACCCGGGGGTCGAGGTCGACAGCGCTGACCCGCCCATCGGTGCCGAGGGTGACCCGGATCCGTCCGTCGGCGGCCTCGCCCACCGACTCGACCCGTTCCCGGGGCGTGCCGGTGCGGCTGACCTCCCGCAGCGCGGCACGCGCCTGCGCCAGCTGCTCTTCCAGGGCGCTCTCGCCCAGCATGCCGCCTCCCCAGACAAGCCGTGCCGAACCGGCCTCAGACTAGCGGCCCCGCGCACCCCCGCGTACGCCCGTCCAACCCGGACAGTCAGCCGCGCAGGTGCCCGTCCCCGGTGACCACGTACTTCGTCGAGGTCAGCTCGGGCAGACCCATCGGGCCCCGGGCGTGCAGCTTCTGGGTGGAGATACCGATCTCGGCGCCGAAGCCGAACTCGCCGCCGTCGGTGAACCGGGTCGACGCGTTCACCATCACCGCCGCCGCGTCCACCCGGGCCACGAACTCCCGGGCCGCCGCGGCGGAGTCGGTGAGGATCGCCTCGGTGTGCCCGGTGCCGTAGCGGCGGATGTGCGCGACCGCCGCGTCGAGCGAGTCGACCACGGCCACCGAGATGTCCGCCGAGAGGTACTCGGTGGCGAAGTCCTCGTCGGTGGCCGGCACCACCGCGTCTGAGTAAGCGGCCACCCGGGCGTCGCCGTGCACGCTGACCCCGGCCTCGGCGAAGGCGGCCAGCATCGGCGGCAGGAAGGCGTCCGCGACGTCCGCGTGCACCAGCAAAGACTCGGCGGTGTTGCAGGTGGACAGCCGCTGGGTCTTCGCGTTGAGGGTGACCGCCACCGCCTTGGCCGGGTCGGCGGCGGCGTCCACGTAGACGTGGCAGTTGCCCACCCCGGTCTCGATCACCGGCACCGTCGACTCCTCGACCACGGTGCGGATCAGCGACGCGCCGCCGCGGGGGATCAGCACGTCGACCAGCCCGCGCGCCCGCATCAGCTCCTTGACCGAGTCGCGCGAGGTGGCGTCGAGCAGCTGCACCGCGTCCGCCGGCAGGCCGGCCCCGGCGACCGCGTCCCGCAGCACGGCGACCAGCGCCGCGTTCGAGTGCGCCGCCGACGAGGAGCCGCGCAGCAGCGCGGCGTTGCCGGACTTCAGGCAGATCCCGGCGGCGTCCACGGTCACGTTCGGCCGGGCCTCGTAGATGATGCCGACCACCCCGAACGGCACCCGGATCTGGCGCAGCTCCAGCCCGTTGGGCAGGGTCGAGCCGCGGACCACCTCGCCCACCGGGTCGGGCAGCGCGGCCATCTGGCGCAGCGCGTCCGCGATGCCCGCCACCCGGCCCGCGTCGAGCGCCAGCCGGTCCAGCCCGGCCGCGCTCAGCCCGGCCGCGCGCCCGGCCGCCAGGTCCGCCTCGTTCGCGGTCAGGATCTCCGGCGTACGCGCCACCAGCGCGTCGGCCATCGCGTGCAGCGCGGCGTCCTTGGCGGTACGCGTGGCGACCGCCAGCTCGCCCGCCGCGTCCCGGGCCCGGCGGGCCTGCTCGCTGACGCTCATGCCGGCACCGCGCTGAACTGATGATTCGCTCGCTGACGCTCGCTCATCGGCAACTCCTCACAGCAGCACGAGGTCGTCGCGGTGGACGACCTCCCGTTCGTACGCCGGGCCGAGCGCCGCGGCGAGTTCGGAGGTGGAGCGGCCGAGCAGCCCCGGCAGCTCCACCGCGTCGTAGTTGACCAGCCCCCGGGCTACCGGCGCGCCCTCGGCGTCCACCAGGTCGACCGGGTCGCCGGCGGTGAACGCGCCGTCCACGGCGGTGATCCCGGCCGGCAGCAGCGACTTGCGTCGCCCCACCACCGCCTGCACCGCCCCCGGGTCGAGGTGCAGCCGCCCCCGGGGCGCGGTGGCGTGCGCGAGCCAGAACAGCCGGGCCGCGGGCCGCTGCCGGCTGGGGTGGAAGAAGGTGCCGACCGGCTCGCCGGCCAGCGCCTCGGCGGCCAGCGGCGCGGCGGTCAGCACCACCGGAATGCCGAAGCCGGTGGCGATCCGGGCCGCCTCGACCTTGGTGACCATGCCGCCGGTGCCGACGCCGGAGCGGCCCGCGCCGCCGATGTCGATGCCGGCCAGGTCGGTCTCGCCGCGCACCTCGGTGATCCGGGTGCTGCCCGGCTGGGTCGGGTCCCCGGTCCAGAGCGCGTCCACGTCGGAGAGGAGCACCAGCAGGTCGGCGTCGACCAGGGCGGCGACCAGCGCGGCCAGCCGGTCGTTGTCGCCGAAGCGGATCTCCTCGGTGGCGACCGTGTCGTTCTCGTTGACGATCGGCACGGCGCGCAGGTCGAGCAGCTTGCGCAGGGTCCGGTACGCGTTGCGGTAGTGCGCCCGCCGGGTCACGTCGTCGACGGTGAGCAGCACCTGGCCGACGGTGAGCCGGTGCCGGGCGAAGCCGGTCGCGTACCGGCCGATGAGCAGGCCCTGCCCGACGCTCGCGGCGGCCTGCTGGGTGGCCAGGTCGCGGGGACGCCGGGCCAGCCCGAGCGGGGCCAGGCCGGCGGCGATCGCGCCGGAGGAGACCAGCACCACCTCGTGCCCCTGGGCGGCGAGCGCACCGAGGGTGTCCACCAGGGCGTCGACCCGGGCGTCGTTCAGCCCACCGCCGCCGGTGGTCAGCGAGGACGAACCGATCTTGACGACGATCCGCCGGGCCTGGGTGACTGCTTCGCGCACCCGCCCATTCTGCGCGGTCGGTTCCGCGCGACCCGGGAGGCTTCCCATATGGTGGCCGGTCGTGACGCCTGAGGAGTACGTCGAGACGGTGCTCGCGCTGGTCGAGCGGATCCCGCCGGGCCGGGTGATGTCGTACGGGGCGGTCGCCGACGCCCTCGCCGAGCGCTCGGGCCGGGCCTCCGCGCGGCTGGTCGGCTCGATCATGGCCCGGCACGGCGGCGGGGTGCCCTGGCACCGGGTGGTGACCTCCGCCGGCCGGCTGCCACCGGGTCACGAGGTCGAGGCGCGGGCCCGGTTGCGGGCCGAGGGCTGCCCGTTGCGGGCCGCCGGGGTGGACATGTCGGCGGCGAGCTGGTGGCCGGAAGAGGGAATGTGACCCCCGCCATAACGTGAGTAACATTCGGCCCCATGGACGCGCCGCCGGCTGAAGCCGACCCCTCGGTCACCGGCCCGACCGGGGCGCGGCGACCGGACCCGCTGCCGCGCCGGGTGCACGCCGGCTACGCCCTCGGCTCGCTGGCCACCGGCGCGTTCGGCACCGTGCCGGGGCTGCTGCTGCTGCCGTACCTCACCGATACCCTGGGCGTGGCCGCCGGGGTGGCCGCCCTGCTGGTGCTGCTGCCCAAGGCGTGGGACGTGCTGGTGAACCCGGTGGCCGGGCGGCTCTCCGACCGCACCCGTTCCCGCTGGGGGCCGCGCCGGCCGTGGCTGCTCGGCGCGGGGCTCGCCCTCGCGGTGCTCTTCGCCGCCATCTTCGCCGCGCCCTTCGGCGCCGGTCCCGCCGCCGGGGCGTACGTGGCGGTCGCATTCCTCGCCACCGCCACCGCGTTCGCCTTCTTCCAGGTGCCGTACGTGGCGATGCCGGCCGAGCTGACCGGCGACCGCGCGGAGCGTACCCGGCTGATGACCTGGCGGATCGCGGTGCTGGCGCTGGCCATCCTGGTCTCCGGCGCGGTGGCCCCGATGGTGGTGACCGCGACCGGCGACGGCCTCGCCGGGCACCGCTGGATGGGCCTCTTCGTCGCCGCGCTGATCGCCCTCGGGGCGGTCGGCGCCTTCCTCGGCACCCGCGCGGTCGCGACCGGCGCGGTGACCGAGACCGAGCCCACGCTGCGCGCCCAGCTCGCGGTGGCCGCCGGCAACCGGCCGTTCCGGGCGCTGCTGCTCTGCTTCGTGATTCAGTCGGCCGGGGTGGCGACCATCCTGGCCGGGGTCAGCTACTTCGCCGACCAGATCCTGCGCGACCCGGAGAACGGCCCGACCCTGCTCTTCGCCTGTTTCGTCGGGCCGGCGCTGCTGGTGATGCCGCTGTGGTCCCGGCTCGGCGCCCGGCTCGGCAAGCGGACCGCCCTGGTCGCCGCCTCGCTGCTGCTCGCCGCCGGGGCGCTGGCCCTGGTCGCCGCGCCCGCGCTGCCCGCCGCCGCCGTCTACGCGGTGGTCGCGCTGCTCGGCGTCGGGTACGCCGGCCAGCAGGTCTTCGCCCTGGCCCTGCTGCCGGACTGCGTCGCCCACGAGACCGCGCGGACCGGCCGCCGGCAGGCGGGCGTCTTCACCGGCCTGTGGACGGCGGGGGAGACCTTCGGCCTGGCGCTGGGCCCCGGCCTCTACGGCCTGGTGCTCCAGGTCTCCGGCTACGTCTCCTCCGACACCGGCACCGCGGCGGCCCAGTCCGACCAGGCCCGGCTCGGCGTGCTGCTCGGCTTCACCGTGCTGCCCGCCCTGCTGGTCGGGCTCGCCGTGCTGCTGCTGCGCGGCTGGACCCTGGACCCCGACCCGAAGGGCGAGGAATGATCGACGAGGACGGCGCACCCGCCGAGCGGGTGCTGGCGGAGATCCGCGAGCTGCGGGCCCTCGACCGGCCGACGCACGGCGGACGGCTGTTCGCCTACGTCTACGACCCCGCCGTGCCCGGCCTGGACGAGCTGGCCGCCGCCGCGCACGCCGGCAGCGCGCACGTCAACGGGCTCGACCCGACCGCCTTCCCGTCCCTGCTGGCGATGGAGAACGCGCTGGTCGGAGCGGCCGCCCGGCTGCTCGGCGGCGGCCCCGGCACGACCGCTGCTGAGGTGGTCGGCAGCGTCACCAGCGGTGGCACCGAGTCGCTGATCCTCGCCGTCAAGGCCGCCCGGGACGCCCGCCCCGAGCTGACCGCGCCCCGGATCGTGGTGCCGGCCAGCGGGCACGCCGCCTTCGCCAAGGCCGCCCACCTGCTCGGGGTCACCCTCGACACGGTGCCGGTCGACCCGGAGACGCTGCGCCCGGCGGCCGCCGACGTGGCCGCCGCGATCCGCCCGGAGACGGTGCTGGTGGCCTGCTCCGCCCCCTCGTACGCGCACGGCGTGATCGACCCGGTGGCGGAGATGGCCGCGGCGGCCGCGGCGGCCGGGGTGCGCTGCCACGTGGACGCCTGCTTCGGCGGCTGGACGCTGCCCTACCTGCGCCGCCTCGGCGTGCCGGTGCCGCCGTTCGACTTCGCCGTCGACGGGGTCACCTCGATCTCGGTGGACCTGCACAAGTACGCGTACGCCCCGAAGGGCGTGTCGGTGCTGCTGCACCGCGACCCGGCGCTGCGCGCCCCGCAGTACTTCGCGTACGCGGACTGGCCCGGGTACACGATGGTCAACCCGGTGCTCGCCTCGACCCGCTCGGGCGGGCCGATCGCCGCCGCGTACGCCACCCTGCGGCACCTCGGCGACGCCGGCTACCTGCGGCTGGCCGCCGCGACCCGGGACGCGGTCACCGCGCTGGCCGACGCCGTGCGCGGCGTCGACGGGCTGCGGCTGATGGCCGAGCCGGAGTCGACGGTGGTCTGCTTCACCGCGACCGACCCGGAACTCGACCTCTTCGTGCTGGTCGACGAGCTGACCGCCCGGGGCTGGCACACCCAGCCCCAGCTCCGGTACGCGGACCTGCCGCCGAGCGTGCACCTGACCGTGACCGCCTCGGTCGCGCCCCGGGTCGCCGAGTTCGGCCCGGACCTGGCCGCCGCGGTGGCCGCGACCCGGGCGGCCGGTCCGGTCCGGCTCCCCGCCGAGCTGCGGGCGCTGGCGACCGCGCTGACCCCGCAGGCGCTCACCCCGGAGCTGGTCGCCGGCCTGGCCGCCGGGCTCGGCCTGGACGGGCGTCGGGGCGTGCCGGAGCGGATGGCCGTGGTGAACACGCTGCTGGACGCCGCCCCGCCGGCGCTGCGCGAGCGGCTGCTGGTCGAGTTCGTCAGCCTGCTGCAACGCCCGAGCTGGTGACGCCGGGGAGGCGGACCGGTACGGCGGGTGGGCGCCGTGCGGCGACCGGTCACCGGTAGTCGATCCGGACGACATTGTCGGCTTCGTAGACCTCCTCGACGACGGTGAACCGGGCGTCCATCGGGCGGGCGTCCACGTCGGCCGTTCCCCGGCCCACGGTCACCCCCGCCGCGGCCCGCAGGCCCAGGGTGAGCCGGAACTCCGCACCGGCGTCGAGCCTGCCGAGGTCGCAGCCGACCGGTTGGCTGGTCGTCGCCGGGGTGTTGCGGCAGGGGGCCCAGCCGTCGCCGTCCGGGCGCAGCGCCGACGGCAGGTCCAGCCGGAGCGCCACGTAGGCGGCCGGGCCGGTGCCCGCGTTGCGGATCCGCACCGTCACCGTGCCGGCGCGTGAGCCGTCCGGAGCAGTGGCGAGCAGCAGATCGGTGGCGGTGAGGACGAGGTTCGCCTCGTGCGGGTTCGGGGCGAAGGCGGTCGGTCCGGAGACCTGGCCGAACGAGCGGCCGTCCCAGCGGTGACCGCGCCACTGCCGCTGCGACCAGTCACCGGGCCAGCCGCCGCCGGGCGCGATGTCGCCGACCTGCACGCGCACCACGCCGTCGTCGCGGACGTCGAGCGCGATCAGCCACTGCGGTCGCTCCCGCCTGGTCCTCGTCACCTGGCCGACGGTGACGATCCGTCCGGACCGGTCCCGGTCGAAGGCCACCACCTGTTGCGGGCCGCCGGTGCCCCGCACGCACTGCACCAGCGCCACGGTTTCGGCCGCCCCGTCGCCGTCGATGTCACCGGTGTCGAGCGCGAGCAGGGTGTTCGTCTCCCACCCGGCTTCGCCGGCCAACCGGACCCGGCCGTTCGGGCAACCGGCGTCGACGTGCCAGGTGGGCAGCGTGACCGGGCCGGCCAGGAGCTGGGCCCGGCTGATCCGGCCGTCCGGTGCCCCGGTCGGGCCCGCGCTGGTGGTCGCCGACGACGGGCTCGGGCTGCCGGAGCCGCTCGGCGTCGGCGACGGGCTCGCGGTGGCGCTCGGCGTCGGCTCGACCGGGGTCGGGCCGGGGGCCGGGCGGTCCAGCGCCGCGTACCCGACGACCGGCCCGGCCAGCAGGGTCAGGGCAGCCGTCGCCCCCGCGGCGAGGTGGCTGCGCCGCCGCCGGCGCACCGCCCGCCGCACGGCGGCCGGTCCCGGCACCTCGATCTCGGTCAGCACCGCCTGGCGGTAGCGGGCGAACTCCGTGGCGAGAACCTCCTGCTCAGGCATCCCGCACCTCCTCGGTGGTCTCGCGCAGGCGGGTGGCGAGCGCCGCCCGGCCCCGGTGCAGCCAGGACTTGACCGTGCCCTCGGCGACCTGCTCCTGAGCGGCGATCTCGGCGACCGTCAGGTCGGCGAGGTAGTGCAGCACCACGGCGCGGCGCTGCTTGGGCGGCAACTGCGCCAGGGCCTGGTCGAGCGCCACCCGGTCCGGCGTCGGCCCGGCCACGTGCGTCTCCCGCTGCCGGCGCAGGAACAGTTCGGCGGTACGCAGCCGCCGCCAGCGGTGGTGGCCCAGGTTCCAGGCGACCTTGCGTACCCAGGCGAGCGGGTCCTCGTAGCCGGCCACCCGGTCCCAGCGGACGTACGCCCGGCAGAAGGCCTCCTGGACCAGGTCCTGCGCCTGGCCGAGGTCACCGGTGTACGCGGTGAGCTGGACGACCAGCCCCCGGAAGTGTGCGTGGTAGAAGTCGTCGAAGATCAGCTCGGGCGGCTCGGGAGCCGGGCCCGGCGGTGACCCGGCGACCCGCACGTCTCTCGTCACAGTCACTCGTCCTCCCCGTGGTGGCCGTGGGTCCGTACCCGCCGGCACCGGTCACTCCGGTACCGGCACCGGCCGGTTGTCGTCGTTCGACGGGGGACGGCGGTCGGGGCCGGGACGACCGGATCCGGACGGGCACCGCCGGCCGAGACCCCCGTGCCCGGCCGGCGGTGGCTCATGGCGCGCCAGCCGTCCGCCGCGCCCTTTGCCGCGGCGCGGGTGGGTTCATCCGCGTCATCACACTGGTAGAAGCCCACGACGGCCGTTCCGGTTGCAGCCCGGGCGCTGTGGTTGACTGTCCGGTGGGAGACAGGAAGGGGGGCGGTCGTGCAGCTGCCGGGAGTGCTCGGCGAGCCGATCCGGTTCGTGCTGAACTGGGGCCGCCGCTACTCGCTCTGGGTCTTCAACTTCGGCCTGGCCTGCTGCGCGATCGAGTTCATCGCCACCAGCATGGGGCGGCACGACTTCATCCGGCTGGGTGTGATCCCGTTCGCCCACGGCCCCCGGCAGGCCGACCTGATGGTGGTCTCCGGCACGGTCACCGACAAGATGGCCCCGGCGATCAAGCGCCTCTACGACCAGATGCCCGAGCCGAAGTACGTGATCTCGTTCGGCGCCTGCTCCAACTGCGGCGGCCCGTACTGGGACTCGTACTCGGTGACCAAGGGCGTCGACCAGCTCATCCCGGTCGACGTCTACGTGCCCGGCTGTCCGCCCCGGCCGGAGGCGCTGCTGCACGGCATCCTCCGCCTGCAGGAGAAGATCGCCGCCGAGCAGTCCGGGATCGGCGGGGTGGCCCGCCCCGACGCGCTCGCCTCGCCGGCGGACGCCGCGCCGCGCCCGGACTCCCCACCCCGCTCGGTCAGCTCGCTCACCTCCCCGCCGGTACGCCCGCCGGCGTCCTGAGCCGCCACCGGGCCCGACCGGCGGCGCCTTCCGGGCCGACCGGATGATCTTCGATGTAGTCCGGCGTCGTTATCTTGCTGACATGAGATCCATGCGGGCAACGGGGGCCGCCCTCCTGGCGGCGCTCGCCATAGTTCCTCTCACCGCTGCCCCGGCAGCCGCCGACACCGTCGGCTACACCGGCGTCGTCCGCGATTCCGACGGCACGCCCGTCGCGAACGCCTGCTTCGCCCTGCACACCTCGCCCACCGCCGTCGCGGCCGAGTACTGCTCGAACGCCGAGGGCCGGTACACCATCCCCAGCCCGGCGGACACGTCGAGCCACAAGGTCCGGATGCACGCCGAGGGCTTCCGCACCGAGTGGTGGTACAACGCGCCCGACCACCTGAACGCCGACACCGTCTGGTTCCCCCGCGACGAACTCGTCGAGCGGGACGTCACCCTCAGCCGCGGGTCGGCCGGCATCAGCGGCCGGATCACCGACGAGTACGGCGCGGCGACCGACGCCACCATCACGGTCTACGGCGAGGACTTCTACTACGAAGCCATCGCGTACACCTGGGACCTGGGCGCCGGACGCTACGCCCTGAACAACCTGCCGCCCGGCCGCTACCGGATCTCCATCTCGGACAACGTGCGCGGCTACCAGTGGGTGCCGCAGAAGGAGACCCGGGACGAGGCGACCGTCTTCACCCTCGCCGACGGCGACGCCCTCGTGGTGGACGAGAGCTTCCTGCCGATGGGCACGGTCGAGGCGCGGGTGACCGACGCGGTGACCGGCATGCCGGTGCGCCGGCCCTGCCTTGACGTCCTCGCCACCGGCGGCAACGACGCGCAGGCCTGCGGCACCAATGGCCTGGTCCGGATTCCCAAGGTCCGACCGGGCAGTTGGAAGCTCGCCGTCAGCGCCGGCCCGTCGTACTTCGCGATCGAGGAGACGCCGGAGTACTACCCGGTCACCCGGGGGCAGGTCACCCGGGTCGCGTTCCAGCTCGACCCGGCCGGCGCGATCACCACGACCGTGCTGGACTCGGCCACCGGCGGGCCGGCCACGGACATCTGCGTCCGGGTGGTACGCCCGAAGGGCGGCGGTCAGTCCGCCCGGATGGGCAGCTACTGCGCCTGGGACGACGGGCTGCTCGAGATGGGCCCGTTCAGCGAGGCGGGCACGTACCAGCTCTACGCGTACCAGGCGACCAACCCGTACGAGCCGCCGGCCAAGCGTTACGGCGACCAGTGGGTCACCGCGAACGGGGGCAGCGGCGACCAGCGGGAGGCGCTGCTGGTGACGGTGAAGCCCCAGCAGACCATCACCATCCCGACGATCAGGATGGACCCGCCCGGCACCATCACCGGCACGGTCCGCAACCCCGCCGGCGCGGTCGTCCCGGGCGTCTGCGCCTACCCGTTCGCCTTCCACCCCAACCAGGGCGCGATCTTCGGCGCCAACTGCACCAACTCCGCGGGCCGCTACACCATCGACGACCTCGGTCCGTACCGGTGGCCGGTCGAGTTCACGCCGAACGCCAACAGCGGGTACGCCTGGCAGTGGTCCGGCGACGTCGCCGACCGGTTCGCGGCCACGCTGACCAAGGTGAACCCGGGCGGCACCGCCACCGTGGACGCCAGGCTGGTCGCCGGCGGCGTGCTCGCCGGCAAGGTCACCAACGGGTCCACCGCCGTGGACGGCGGCTACGTGTGGACGTACAACGCGCGGACGATGGACATCGCCAGCCCGTCGTTCACCAACATCGCCCGGGACGGCACCTTCGGCCTGCGCGGCCACCGCACCCAGGACGTGTACGTCGAGTACTGGGTCGACAAGCAGTGCTGGTACGGCGTCCGGTCCGCCGCCACCGTGGCGATGAAGGCCGGCGCCACCACCACCATCGCCGCGGACACCACCCGCACCTGCGGCCGCGCCCCGGTGACCGGCTCGCAGACCCGCACCTCCGCGCCGAGCTGAGTCGACCGCCCGGCTCGCTCGCTCGGCCGAGCGCCCGGCTGGCGGCCGGGGATTAGCCTGCGGTCCATGACCCAGTCCGCGGAGCAGCGTTCCGCCTTCATCGTCGACGTGCTCACCGAGGAGTTCGGTGCGTCGATGGCACTCGACCCGGCGGCCTTCCGCCGCAAGTTCCGCAAGATGGCCGCCTCCCCGTTCGCCTTCTACCGGGGCAGCGCGTCTCTGTTCTACGCCGACCAGCGCGGCGACTTCGCCGACGAGGCGTTCCTCGACGAGCGGACCAGCCGGGTGTGGATCCACGGCGACCTGCACGCGGAGAACTTCGGCACCTACATGAACGGCTCCGGGCAGTTGGTGTTCAACGTCAACGACTTCGACGAGGCGTACGTCGGGCCGTTCTCCTGGGACCTCAAGCGCCTGGCGGCCAGTGTCGCCCTGCTCTGCTACGCCAAGGCCCTGTCGGACCAGGTGATCAGTGAGCTGGTCGCCCGGTTCGCCCGGTCGTACCTGACCGAGCTGCGGGCCATCGCGGCCGGCGGGGACGACGCGATCGGCTCGATCACCCTGGACAACGCCGACGGCGTGCTGCGCCGGGTGCTCCAGCAGGCCCGGCTCAACACCCGGGTGGACCTGCTCGCCACGCAGACCACCATCGACCACTACGAGCGCCGCTTCTCCCTCGGTGACGGGGTGTTCGAGATCGACGCGGCCACCCGCAAGAAGGTCTGCGCGGCCTTCGAGCACTACCTGACCACGCTGCCCGCGACCACCGCCCGGCTGCGTCCGGTCGCGGCCCACATCAAGGACGTGGTGCTGCGCAAGGGCGTGGGCATCGGCTCGGCCGGGCTGCCGTCGTACAACCTGCTGCTGGAGGGGCACACCCAGGCGCTGGAGAACGACGTCGTGATCTACATGAAGCAGGCGCAGGTGCCCGCGGTGGCCCGGCACATCGACGACGAGCGGGTCCGCGGCTACTTCCGGCACCAGGGCCACCGTACGGCCGAGTCGCAGCGGGCACTCCAGGCGCACGCCGACCCGTGGCTGGGCTTCACCGAGCTGGACGGGACCGGCCAGCTCGTCGCCGAGGTCTCCCCGTACGCCGCCGACCTGGACTGGGCGGACGTCAACGAGCCGGACGAGCTGGCCGGGGTGCTGAGCGACCTGGGCCGGGCGGTGGCCCGGATGCACTCGGTCGCCGACGACGAGTCCAGCCACGACCTGGTGGACTACTCCACCGAGGAGTCGATCGTGGCGGCGGTCGACGCCGACGAGGCCGGTTTCGTCACCCACCTCGTCGACTTCGCGCACGCCTACGGCGTCCGGACCCGGGAGGACCACCAGCTCTTCGTGGACCTGTTCCGCAACGGCCGCCTGCCCGGCATCTGAGCCGTCCGCCGGCTCAGGCGGTGAAGTCGAGCACCGTCTTGATGTCGCCGCCGGTGTGGGTGTACGCCTCGGCGTACGCTGACACCGGCACTCGGCGGGTGACCAGCGAGTTCAGCCAGGACTGGTCGGCCCGGGCGAGCGCCTGGGCGGCCAGGTCCCAGTGCCGCCGGTTGGCGTTGACCGACCCGAAGACCACGTTGTTCTCCAGCACCAGGTCCCGGTTGAGCGCGCCCGCGTCGAAGTCCATGCTTCGGCCGCCGCTGGAGACGCCGGTCAGGCAGACGATGCCGATCGGCCCGGCCTTGCACATCGCGTCCAGCAGCACCGGTGGCGCGCCGGTGCACTCGACCACCACGTCCGGTTCGAAGTCCAGCTCGGCCACCGGCACGGTGTGGTACGTCGCGCCGAGCGCTCGGACCAGCTCCGGCTTCGGGCCGGTGGTGTTCCGGTCGAGGACGTGCACCGCCAGGCCGCGCTGGGTGGCCAGCAGCGCGGCCAGCAGGCCGATCGGCCCGGCGCCGGTGACCAGCGCGGTCTGCGGCTTCCACTCGGCGCGGGCGCCGATCCGCTCGATGTGGTCCCAGGCCTTCGCCACCACGCTGGTCGGCTCCAGCAGCATCCCGACCGGGGCGAGGGCCGGGTCCAGGCCGACGGCGAACTTCGGTTGGATCCGCCACCGGTCCCGGGCGAAGCCGGGCAGGCCCTTGATCCCGTGCTCGGTGTACTGCCCGTTGCGGCACATGTCCCACTCGTCGACCGCGCAGTTCGGGCAGGGCACCGGGTCCGGGCGGCGGACCACGCCCGCCACCAGGTCGCCGGGTTGCAGGGTGCCGGTCGGGTCCTCCAGCACCCGGCCCAGCGACTCGTGCCCGAGCACCAGCCGCTCCTGGCCGGGCGGGGCCTCGCCGTACTCGCCCGCGGCGATCTCCAGATCGGTGCCGCAGATGCCGACTGCCAGCGCCTCGACCAGGATCGCGCCCTCCTCGGGCGCCGGCTCGGGCCAGTCGTCCACCATTCGCAGCGAGTCGGGCACTCCGGGAGTCACAGTGACGGCGCGCACGGTGACCATCTTTCCCCCTCCGGCGTCCACCCGCCGGGTAAAGCGGCCAGATGTCCGCCCGGGCGGCCCGACACGGCCGCGGGCCGGCGGCCCTAGGATCAGCGGCATGACTCCGGAAGAGGTCGGCCAGCGGGTGGTCGCGCTGCTCGCGCCGGTCGAGGCCACCGCGTCGGTCTCCGGCGGTCAGTCGCACGCCCGCGCCACCGTCGACGTACCCCTCGCGAGCTGGACCGACGCGCTGCGCGCGGCGCGCGACGACGCCGAGCTGGCCTGCGACTTCTTCGACTGGCTCTCCGCGGTCGACGAGCTGGCCGACGGCTTCGACGTGGTGGTCCACCTCTGGTCCACCACCCACCGACACGGCGTGCTGCTGCGCACCCGGGTGCCCCGCGAGTCGCCGACGGTGGCCTCGGTGGTCGGCCTCTGGCCGGGCGCCGCCTGGCACGAGCGGGAGACCCACGAGATGTTCGGCATCGACTTCGCCGGTCACCCCGGGCTGGCCCCGCTGCTGCTGCCGCCGGAGTTCGAGGGACATCCGCTGCGCAAGGAGTTCGTGCTCGCCTCCCGGGTGGCCAAGCCCTGGCCGGGGGCGAAGGAGCCGGGCGAGTCGGAGGCCGGCGGCGGTCGCCGGCCGATCCGGCCGCCGGGCGTACCCGCGCCGGGGGAGTGGGGCACCACGCCGACGCCCGCCGGGGCGGCCGGGGTGGGCGAGGGGCCGCGCGGCGGCACTCCGGCCCGCCCGGCCCGGGAGCGGCCCGCCCGGCCGGCTCCGGGCCCGCCGGCGACGCGTACCCCGGGGGCCGGGGCGACCGGCGACGGCCCGGCGGCGGCCGGAGAGCCCGCGACCGGCGACGGCCCGGCGCCGCGCGACGAGGAAGGTAGGGCCTGATGCCCACCTGGTTGGAGCTGGTGATCCGGGTCGGTGGCGTGCTGGTCGCCTTCCTCACCCTGCCGCTGGTGGTCGGCCAGGCCGAACACAAGGTGATGGCGCACATGCAGGGCCGGCTCGGCCCGATGTACGCGGGCGGCTTCCACGGCTGGGCGCAGCTGGTCGCCGACGGGGTGAAGTTCGTGCAGAAGGAGGACGTCACCCCGCGCGAGGCGGACCGGGCGGTGTTCCGGCTCGCGCCGGTCGTGGCACTGGTGCCCTACCTGCTGGTCCTGCTGGTCATCCCGCTCGGCCCCGACGATCTGGTCGGGCAGCCGCTGGACATCGGCCTCTTCTTCGTCCTCGCCGTGGTCGGCGTCGGCGTGGTCGCGGTGCTGATGTCGGCCTGGGCCTCGGCCAACAAGTACAGCCTGCTCGGCGGCCTGCGCGGGGCGGCCCAGCTGCTCGGCTACGAGCTGCCGCTGGTGCTCTCCGCCGCCTCGGTGGCGATGGCGGCGGGCACGCTCAGCCTCTCCGGCATCGTCGAGGCGTGGCAGCCCTGGTGGCTGCTCTGGCAGGCGCCCGCGATGTTCGTCTTCTTCGTCGCCGGGCTGGCCGAGATCCGGCGACCCCCGTTCGACATGCCGATCGCCGACTCCGAGCTGGTCTTCGGGTACATGACCGAGTACACCGGCCTGCGCTTCGCCTTCTTCCTGCTCGCCGAGTACGTCGGCATCGTGGTGATCGCCGCGCTGACCACGGTGCTCTTCCTCGGCGGCTGGCAGGGCCCGTTCGCCGACGGTCAGCTCGGTTGGCTCTGGACGCTGCTGAAGGTCTTCGCGGTCTCCTTCGTGATCATCTGGCTCCGGGTCTCGTACCCGCGGCTGCGGGAGGACCAGCTGCAACGCCTCTGCTGGCTGGTGCTGGTACCGCTCTCCCTGGCCCAGTTGGTCCTCACCGCCGCCGTGCGCGTCGCGCTGTAGCGGCCCGCGCTCAGCGCAGCGGGGTGTGGGCGGGGTCGACCCGCTCGTCGGCCGGCGGGGGTGGCGGCGCGGTGCCGTCGCCGAAGGGCCGCCCGCCGAGTTCCTCCCGGCCGTGCGGGGTGAGCCAGTTGGACAGGTCGGGGCCGAGCGGCGTCACTCCGGTCGGGTTGATGTCCCGGTGCACCTCGTAGTAGTGCCGCTTGATGTGGTCGAAGTCGACCGTGTCGCCGAAGCCGGGGGTCTGGAACAGGTCCCGCGCGTACGCCCACAGCACCGGCATCTCGGTCAGCTTGCTGCGGTTGCACTTGAAGTGGCCGTGGTAGACCGGGTCGAAGCGGGTCAGGGTGGTGAACAGCCGCACGTCCGCCTCGGTGATGGTGTCGCCGACCAGGTAGCGCTGGCCCGCCAGCCGCTCGGTCAGCCAGTCCAGTCGGTCGAAGAGCTGGTGGTACGCCTTCTCGTACGCCTCCTGGCTGCCGGCGAAGCCGCACCGGTAGACGCCGTTGTTGACGTCCCGGAACAGCACCGCGCTCACCTCGTCGATCTCGTCGCGCAGCCCTTCCGGGTAGAGCTGCGGCGCGCCCTCGCGGTGGTACGCCGTCCACTCGGTGGACAGGTCCAGGCTCATCTGCCCGAAGTTGTTGGTGACCACCTGCCCGGTCGGCACGTCCACGATCGCCGGCACCGTGATGCCCCGCTCGTAGCCGGGGAAGCGGGCGAAGTACGCCTCCTGGAGCCGCTCGATGCCGAGCACCGGGTCCCGCCCGCCCGGGTCCAGGTCGAACGTCCAGCTCCGGGCGTCGTGGGTCGGCCCGGCCACCGCCATCGAAATGGCGTCCTCCAGCCCGAGCAGCCGCCGCACGATGATCAGCCGGTTCGCCCAGGGGCAGGCGCGGCTGACCGCGAGCCGGTACCGCCCCGGCTCGACCGGGTAGCCGTCCCGCCCGTCGGCGGTGATCCGGGTGGCGATGTAGCGCTGGTCGCGGGTGAACTCACCGCCCGGCTCGACGTACTTGCCGCCGGTCTTCCCGCCTGCCGCCTCGCCCACTTCGCCCCCTGGAGTCCGTTCGTCGTGTCCCCTCCCATCTTTGCCGATCTCCCGCCCTCTGGCCCGGGGACCGTCCGTCTCCGCGGTCGCACGGCCGCATTTCGTCCGGCCCGGCCCGGCTAGGCTGCCCGGGTGATCGATCTGGAGGCGCTGGCCCGGCGGTTCGTCGCCGACGTGTGGAACGGCGGGCGCGAGGAGTCCGCGTACGAGCTGATCGGGGCGGAGTGCCCGGGGTTCGGCGGGGTCGGGCCGGAGGCGACGCTGGCCTGGCACCGGGACCGCCGGGCGGCCTTCCCCGACCTGCGCTACAAGATCGTGGACGTGGTGGCCGCCGCCGACCGGGTGGCGGTGCGCTGGCGGGCGGCCGGCACCCAGGCCGGGCAGTTCGGCCCGGTGCCGCCGACCGGGCAGGTGGTCAGCTACTCGGGGGCGACGTTCCTGCGCTTCGACCCGGAGGGGCGGATCGTCGACGTGTGGAGCGTCAACGAGCTGTTCCAGCTCCTCCAGCAGCTCGGCGTGGAGGTCCTGCCGCCGGTCTGACCCGCCGGTCCGGCCCGCCGGTCCGGCCCGGTGCAGGGGGCAACTCGCGGCCGTCGGGCACAACATCCTGACCAGGGATATGCCTGAGCGGCATAAATATGCCTCTCAGGCATATCGCTCACGAGCGCATCCGCCTCCCGGCCGGCGTCCCGGTCGGTGTCCGACCACCCGGCATCGCCCGCCAACCGAGCGGAGACCGGCAAGCGGCGCGTGCGGAGGTCGGAACGCCACGACCGCCGCGGGGGCGACCCGCAACGGCCCGCGGCCCGCACCGGCGCCCTTCACGGGGGACGCCGCACGGGCCGCGGACGCGCCGGGGCTCAGCCCGGCTTCGACGGGCCTTCCCGGGTCGCGACCGGGACGGCCAGGCAGGTGCTGCCCGGCACCAGGCGGAGCAGCATAGATGATCAACAACGTCGGCGGCGTCCCGCGCGGAGTCCCGGATCGCGATCACAGCCGGGTGGTGGTCGCGCGCGCCGGGGGCACAGGGCAGGATGAGCGTCATGAGCGAGCGCAGCGGCATTCCCGGCGAAGGGCTGGTGAAGGGGCTGGCGGTCACGCTGAAGACGATGACCAGCCGGTCGACCACCCAGCAGTACCCGGACGTCGCCCCCGAGCTGCCGCCCCGCTCCCGGGGCGTGATCGCGTTGCTGGCGGAGAACTGCACGGTCTGCATGCTCTGCGCCCGGGAGTGCCCCGACTGGTGTATCTACATCGACTCCCACAAGGAGGAGGTGGTGGTGGCCGGGGCCGCCCGCCCCCGCCAGCGCAACGTGCTCGACAAGTTCGACATCGACTTCTCGCTCTGCATGTACTGCGGGATCTGTGTCGAGGTCTGCCCGTTCGACGCGCTCTACTGGTCGCCCGAGTTCGAGTACGCCGAGTACGACATCAAGGACCTGCTGCACGACAAGGACCACCTCGGCCAGTGGATGGGGACGGTCCCGCCGCCGCCCGCGCACGACCACAACGGTGAGCCGGCCAAGGAGGAGTCCACCGCCGCGCGCAAGGCCGCGGCCCCGACCAGCTCCGCCGCCCGCCCCACCGTGGTACGCCCCGAGTCCGGTCCCGCCGCCGACGGGGGTACGCCCTGATGACCGGTGCGGACGTGCTGCTGCTCGCCCTCGGCGCGGTGGCGGTCGGGGCGGGCGTGCTCGTGGTGGGCACCAAGCACCTGGTGCGGGCCGGCCTCTACCTGGTGGTCTGCCTCGGCGCCCTGGCCGGTGACTACCTGGTGCTCACCGCCGAGCTGGTGGCCTGGGTGCAGGTGCTGATCTACGTGGGCGCGGTGGTGGTGCTGCTGCTGTTCGCGGTGATGCTGACCCGCGCCCCGATCGGCGCCTCCGACGACCTGGACCGTCCCGGCTGGCCGGCCGCGCTGATCGGTGCGGGCAGCGGGCTGGGGCTGGCCGTGCTGCTGGTCGACGCGTTTCGCTGGACGCGGGTCGAGCTGCCGGCGGCGGGCACCGCCGAGCGCCTGGGTGAGCAGGTCTTCCGCTCCTGGGTGCTGCCGTTCGAGGTGCTCTCGGTGCTGCTGCTGGCCGCCCTGGTCGGCGCGATCGTCCTGTCCCGCCCCGACATCGGCCGCCGCCCCGACGAGGGCGGTCGCCGGTGAGACCCGTCATCCCGTACGTCACCGCCGCGCTGCTGTTCGGCCTCGGCGTCTACGGCGTGCTGCGCCGTCGCAACGCGGTGCTGGTGCTGATGGCGGTCGAGCTGATGCTCAACGCCGTCAACCTGATCCTGGTCACCGCCGACACCACGGCGAAGGCCGCCCTGCCGCACGGCGGGCAGGTCTTCGCGCTCTTCGTGATCGTGCTGGCCGCCGCCGAGATCGGCGTGGGCTTGGCGATCGTGCTCCAGCTCTACCGGCTGCGGGCCAGCGTCGCCGTGGACGAGGTGCCGCTGACCGAGGCTCCGGCGCTCGTGCCGGCCGAGCCGCTCGCCGCGGCAGTCGGCGTCGAGCGGCCGTCGGGCGGGCACGCCGACCGGCCGGAGGGGGACCGGTGACCGGGCTGCTCGGGGCCGCGCTGCCGGCCGTACCCCTGGTGGCCGGCCTGATCGGGCTGCTGCTGCCACCGTCGCCGCGCGGCGCGGCCACCGGGGAGGACCGGGCCCGGCGGGTCGCGATCGGCCTCGGGGTGGCCGGCGCGGCCGGGGCGCTGCTGATCGCGCTGGTCCTGCTGGCCCGGGTCGGCGACCCGGTCGAGACCTCCACGACCTGGATCGACCTGGGCGCGCTGCGGGTCACCCTCGGGGTGCGGCTGGACGGCACCGCGGCCCTGGTCGCGGTGGCCGTCGCGGCGGTCGCGCTGGCCGTGCAGGTCTACTCCACCGCCTACCTGAAGCGGGGGCCGCACGACGACGTCGAGGTCGACCACCGCTACCCGCCGTACGCGGCCCAGATCAGCCTCTTCACCGCCGCGATGCTGCTGGTGGTGGTCGCCGGTGACCTGGTCATGCTGCTGGTCGGCTGGGAGGTGATGGGCCTCTGCTCCTACCTGCTGATCGCCCACGACCGGCGGCTGCCCGAGGCGCCGGCCGCCGCGATGAAGGCGTTCCTGGTCACCCGGGTGGGCGACGTCGGCTTCCTGCTCGGCATCGCGCTGCTCGGCGTCTCGGCGGGCAGTTTCCGGATCGCCGACGTGCTCGCCCACGACCACGCCACCGGCACCCTCACCGCCGCCTGCCTGCTGCTGCTGGCGGGGGTGGCCGGCAAGAGCGCGCAGTTCCCGCTGCACACCTGGCTGCCGGACGCGATGGCCGGCCCGACCCCGATCTCCGCGCTGATCCACGCGGCCACCATGGTCGCCGCCGGCGTGTACGCGGTGGCCCGGCTCTACCCCCTGTTCGAGGCCACCCCGACCGCGCTGGCCGTGCTCGGGGTGATGGCCTCGATCACCCTGCTGCTCGGTGCCCTCGCGGCGACCGCCCAGGACGACCTCAAGCGGGTGCTCGCCTGGTCGACGGTCTCCCAGATCGGCTACATGACCGGGGCGCTCGCCGTCGGCGCGCCGGCCGCCGCGCTGTTCCACCTGCTCACCCACGCCGCCTTCAAGGCGCTGCTCTTCCTCGCCGCCGGTGCGGTGATCCACGCCGTCGGCACCACGCTGATGTCCCGGATGGGCGGCCTGCGCCGGGACATGCCGGTGACCTTCTGGTGCACGCTGATCGGGCTCGGCGCGCTGGCCGGGGTGCCGCCGCTGTCCGGGTTCTGGAGCAAGGACGGCGTGCTCGCCGTCGCCGAGGCCGCCGCCCTGGACGGCGCCGGCCCCGCGCCGGCCTGGGTCGGCTGGCTGGTCTGGCTGGCCGGGCTGCTCGGCGTCGTGATCACCGCCTGGTACGCCACCCGGCTGCTGCTGCGCACGTTCCACGGTGAGCGCCGGATGCCGCTGCTGCGCCCGCACGACCCGCCGGCCGCGATGCGGTGGCCGGTGCTGCTGCTCGCGGTCCCGGCCGCGCTGCTCGGACTGGTCGGCTTCGTGCAGTCGATCGCCGACCGGCTGCTCGTCCCGACCGTGCCGACGCTGGCACCGGGGGAGGCGTTGCTCGTCCACGTCGGGCCGGCGCTGCTGCTGCCGACCGCGTTGCTGCTGCTCGGGGCCGGGCTGGCCTGGGCCGGCTGGCGCCGGGACCCGGCCGCCGACCCGGCCCGCGCGCTGGGCCCGCTGCGGCCGGTCTTCGCCCGGGCGTTCCGGCTCGACGACGTCCAGCACGCCCTCGTCGTACGCCCGGCGAGGGCGCTCGCCCGCCTCGCGAGTACCGGTGACGAGGTGGGGGTGGACGGCCTGGTCGAGGGGAGCGGCCGGGGCGCGTCCGGCCTCGGCGGTGGCCTGGCCGCGCTGCACCGGGCGGCGCTGCCCCGCGCGGCGGCGGCGGTGCTGGCCGGCGCGCTGCTGATCGGGCTGGCCACCGTCCTGATCGGAGGACTCCCATGAGTCTCGGAGAGTTCCTGCTGGTCGCGGTGCTGGCCCTGCCGGCGGTCGGGGCGGTCCTCGTCGCGGTGACGCCCCGGGAGCGGGTGGCCCGGCTGGTCGGCACGGCGGTGGCCGCGTTGACCCTGGTCGGCGCGGTGCTGCTGGTGTTCGGCGACCACGGGTGGTTCGGCTACGGCCCGGCGCCGGCGGTGCAGCCGTGGCACCAGCTCGACCTGCCCTGGGTGCCCGGCCTGGACCTGCGCTTCCACCTCGGGGTGGACGGGATCTCCTGGCCGCTGGTGGTGCTCACCGCCCTGCTCACCCTGCTCTGCTGCGGCTACACCCTCTGGCGGGTGCCGGCCGGCGGGAGCGGCCGGGCACTGGTGGCGCTGCTGCTGGTGGTCGAGGTGGGCATCCTCGGCACCTTCCTCGCCCTCGACCTGGTGCTCTTCTTCGCGTTCTTCGAGGTCGTCCTGCTCCCCATGTACGCGATCATCGCGGGCTGGGGCGGCGCGGACCGCCGCCGGGCGGCGCGGAAGTTCGCGCTCTACACGCTCCTCGGCTCGGTGCTGCTGCTGGTCGGCGTCTACGTGGTGGTCGCCGCCGCCGGCACCGCCGACATCGTCGCGCTCACCGGTGGGGCCGGGCTGTCCCGGGGCACCCAGCTTGCGGCGTTCACCCTGCTGGGGCTCGCCTTCGCGGTTAAGGCCCCGCTCTGGCCGCTGCACTCCTGGCTGCCCGACGCGCACACCCAGGCGCCGACCGTCGGCAGCGTGATCCTCGCCGGGGTGCTGCTCAAGATGGGTACGTACGGCCTGATCCGGGTCGCGGTCGGGGTCGCCCCCGAGGGCGCCCGCTGGGCCGCCCCGGTCCTCGGCGTGCTGGCCGTCGCGGCGATCCTGATCGGATCGCTGGTCTGCCTCGCGCAGGACGAGCTGAAGCGGCTGATCGCGTACTCCAGCGTCGGTCACATGGGGTTCGTGCTGCTCGGGGTGGCCACGCTGACCGCCACCGGCATCCAGGCGGCCCTGATCGGCAACATCGCGCACGGGGTGATCACCGGCCTGCTCTTCTTCCTCGCCGGGGCGGTCAAGGACCGTACCCACACCGGCGCGCTCGCCGAACTCTCCGGGCTGCGGGAGACCGCGCCCCGGCTCGCCGGGCTGCTCGGCTTCGCCGCGGTGGCCTCGCTCGGCCTGCCCGGGCTGGCCGGCTTCTGGGGTGAGGCGTTCGCCGTGTTCGCCGCCGTCCGGCGGGGCGGGCCGCTCTGGACCACGCTGGCCGTGCTGGCCGCGCTGGGCGGGGCGCTCACCGCCGCGTACTTCCTGCGGCTGCTGCGGCAGGTCACCCACGGGCGGCCCAGCCCGGCGGTGGGCCGGCTCGCGCCCGGGCTGGCCGGGGCCGAGCTGACCGCCTGGACGCCCCTGGTGCTGCTCGCCCTCGCGGTCGGCCTGGCGCCCACGCTGGTGCTCGGCCTCGCCACCGGCCCGGTCGACGCCCTGGTGGGAGTGCTCCGGTGACCGCCCGGACCGCCCGGGCCGTCGGCGGCGCGATGGGGACGGGCGGCACGGCGGGACCGCGCGGTCGTGGGCGGAAGTGGACCGGCGAGCGTCGGACGTGCGGCGTGCGGGTCGCTCGTGGAGGCGGCCGGGTGGCCGGGCGGCGGGAGTGGGCGGCATGAGTCTCGTGCAGAGCGTGGACAACGTGGCGCTGCTGCCGGCGTACCTGGCCGCCGGCACCGCCGTACTCGTGCTCCTGGCCGACCTGCTGGTGGCCCGGCACGGCGCGACGGTGGCCGTGGCCGCCGCGGGCGCCGTCGCCACCGCCGCCGGCGCGGCGCTGGTCGGCGCGGGGGAGACCCGGCGGACCTTCTGCGTCGGCGCCGACTGCTCCTGGGTCCTGGACGGCCGGGCGGCCCTGGTCGCCGCCGTCTTCGCCCTGCTCACCCTCGGGGTGCTCGGGCTCTCCGGGCCGCTGCTGTGCGGCGGGCCGACGCCGCCGGGGGAGTTCTGCTTCCTGCTCGCCTGTTCGATGACCGGTGGCGTGGTGCTCGGCGCCGCGGGTGACCTGATCACCCTGATCGTCGCGCTGGAAACCCTCACCCTGCCGCTGTACGTGCTGGTCGGCCTGCGCCGGGGCAGCCTGGCCAGCGCCGAGGCGGCGGTCACCTTCTTCGTGGTCAGCGTGGTCGCGACCACCCTGACCCTGCTCGGCGCGGCGCTGCTCTACGCGGTCACCGGCGGGCTGCACCTGGACCGGCTGGGCGGGATCTTCGGCGACCGCCCGGAGCTGCTCGACCTGCCGCTGGCGACCGCCGCCGTCGCGCTGGTGGTGCTCGGCCTGGCGTTCAAGGTGGCGGCGGTGCCGTTCCACGCCTGGGCGCCGGCCACCTACGACGGCGCGCCGCTGCCGGTGGCCGCGTACCTCTCGACCGCCTCCAAGCTCGGCGGGGTGGTGGCCCTGCTCGCCGTGGTGCAGCGCGCGCTGCCGGCCGACGTCACCGGCCCGGTGCTCGCCCTGCTCGCCGTGCTGACCATGACGGTCGGCAACCTGGTGGCGCTGCGCCAGCGGCGTACGGTCCGCCTGCTCGCCTGGTCGTCGGTGGCCCAGGCCGGCTACATCCTGGCCCCGCTGGGCGCGTTGGCGCTGGCCGCCGGGCGCACCGACGAGGCCCGGGCGGAGGCGTACGCCGCCGCGGTCGCGTACGCGGTCTTCTTCGTGCTGCTGGAGCTGGCGGCCTTCGCGGCGCTGGTGGCGTTGCGCCCGGCCGGCGCGGACGGCGGCACCGTCGACGACCTGCGTGGGGCGGCCCGCCGGCGGCCGTGGGTGGCGGCGGCCCTCGCGCTGGCGCTGATCGGCCTGGCCGGTCTGCCGCCGGGGCTGGCCGGTCTCTTCGCCAAGGTCACCGTGGTCCGGTCGCTGCTGACCGGTGGTGCCGGCTGGCTGGCCCTGGTGGTGGCGGTCAACGCGGTGATCGGGCTCGCCTACTACCTGCGCCTCGCCGCCACCCTGTACGCCGGCGACGCCCGGGACGACCGTTCCGGCGAGGAAGGCGGGGTGTCGGCTGTCGGCGGTCGGGTGGCCTGGCCGGTCACCACCGCGCTGGCCCTGGCCACCGCGCTGGCCGTGGTGGTCGGTTTCGCCCCGCAGCTCGTCCTCGACCTCGCCGCTCGCTGACCCTTCTCCCGGTTGCCGGGGCTCGCCGCCCCTTCGCCCCCGCCACTCCTGTCGCGACCTCGCCGGCACCTTTCGCCACCGCCCGCACAGTTTCAGATCGCTCGCGCCCTCGCCACCCTTGTCGAGCGGTCTGCGGCGAGTCGTGGTGTCCCGGCCGAGGGATGCCGCGACACGCCGCAAAGCGCCCGGGGCGGCGCTCGCAGCGCCCCCACAGCGACCTCCAGCCAACTCACAGTCATGAGCAGGATGGTTGACGGGTACCGGTGACGTTGGACCGGTCAGCGGGTCCCGCGTGGCCCGCGCACCGAAGGAGTGATCGTGCATCACAACCGTCTGAAGACCGCAGCGCTGCTCGGCCTGTTGACCTCGCTGATCCTCGCGGTCGGCTACTGGTTCGGCGGCAGCGGCGGCCTCGTCATCGCCGTCGTCGTCTCGTTGCTGATGAACGGTGTGTCCTACTTTTTCTCGGACAAGCTGGCGCTGCGCTCGATGCGGGCGCAACCGGTCAGCGAGGCCGAATTCCCCGAGCTGTACCGGATGGTCCGTGAGCTGGCCACCGAGGCGCGGCAGCCGATGCCCCGCCTGTACGTCAGCCCGACCTCGCAGCCCAACGCGTTCGCGACCGGGCGTAACCCGGCCCACGCGGCGGTCTGCGTCACCCAGGGGATCACCGAGATCCTGGACTACCGGGAGCTGCGCGGGGTGATCGGCCACGAGCTGTCGCACGTCTACAACCGGGACATCCTCATCTCCAGCGTGGCGGCCGGCCTGGCCGGCATCATCACGGCGCTGGCCAACATCGCCTGGTTCATCCCGCTGGGCGGTGGCGACGACGAGGACGCCCCGAACCCGGTCGTACTGCTGCTCACCCTGATCCTCGGCCCGATCGCGGCCACCGTGATCCAGCTGGCGATCAGCCGGAGCCGGGAGTTCCAGGCGGACGCCTCCGGCGCCCAGCTCACCCGGGACCCGCTGGCCCTGGCCAGCGCCCTCCGGAAGATCCACATGGGTACCCAGAAGCGTCCGCTGCCCGCGCAGGGCCAGCTGACCAGCACCGCCCACCTGATGATCGACAACCCGTTCAAGCGAGGCGGCGGCATCGCCGCGCTCTTCTCCACCCACCCCCGGATGGAGGAGCGGGTCGCCCGGCTGGAGCAGTTGGCCGCCAACAGCGGCCCGGTGCAGTTCCAGCGCTGACCCACCTCGACACCTCCGCCCGCGTCCGGTCCGGATGCGGGCGGAGTCGTGTGTCCGAGCACAAACCGGTTCCCTCCGGTCCTGCCCGCCGTTAGGGTCGAAACGTCTCTCACCCATTACATCCTCGGAGGTCGACCGTGGCCGCAATGCGCCAGTACCTGGGCGTCTGGCGGATCCCCGGCGCACCGATGCTGCTGGTCTTCGGCATCATCGGCCGGCTCGGGATCGGCATGACGCCACTGGCGCTGCTGCTGGTGGTGGAGCAGGTGACCGGGCGATACTCGCTCGCCGCCGTCGCCGGAGGCGTCTACGCCCTCTCCGGCGCCGCGCTCAGCCCCGTCGCCGGCCGGGTCGCCGACCGGATCGGTCCCACCCGGGTGCTGCTGGCCACCGCCGTCGCCCACCCGCTGGCGCTCTTCGGCCTGCTCTGGGCGAGCCGCTCGGACGCCGGCGGCCTCGGCCTGATCTACCTCGCCGCCGGGATCGCCGGTGCGACCTACCCGCCGCTGACCGCCGCGATCCGGGGTGCCTGGAACGACCTCACCGGCCCGAACTCCGGGCGGTACCACCTGCGCAACACCGCGCTGGCCGCCGAGACCTCGCTCTTCGAGGTCGTCTTCGTGCTCGGCCCGCTGCTGGTGGCCGGCTTCGTGCTCGTCGCCGACGCCGCTGCCGCGCTGGTCGGCGCCGCCCTGGTCACCCTGGTCGGCACGGCAGCCGTGGCGCTGGGGCGGGTGATGCGCGGCTGGCAGCCGCACCCGCGCGAGCACCATGCCAAGGGCCTCGGCCCGCTGCGGGTGGGCGGCTTCCCCGCGCTGCTGGTCTGCGTCGCCAGCCTCGGCATCGCGTTCGGCGCGGCCGGGGTGATCGTGCCGGCCTTCGCCGGTGACCAGCCCACCGCCGATCCGGAGAGCCTCGCCGGCATCCTGCTCGCCGTCTGGGGCGTCGGCAGCGCCGCCGGGGGCTTCTGGTTCGGCGTACGCAAGCCGTCGGCGAACATGACCCGCCAGTTCGCCTGGCTCCTCGGCGCGGTGGCCGCCAGCTTCGCCGTCTTCGCGGTGATGCCCGGTCCGGCGGCGCTGGGCGTCGCGCTGGTGGTCGGTGGCGCCACCATCGCGCCGGCGCTCACCCTGGAGAACACCCTGGTCGGGCGGATCGCCCCGCCCGGCATGCTGAACGAGGCGTACACCTGGGTGGTGACCATGTCGGTCGCGGCGAGCGCCGGCGGCGGCGCGGTGGCCGGGCTGATCGTCGACCACGCCGGCGGCGTGCCGTGGGCGTTCCTCTTCGCCGGGGCCGCAGTGGCCGTCGGGGCCGCGGTGGCCGCGATGCCCGCCGGGCCGATCGCCCGGGCCGAGGCGACAGCGGTACGCGCCGAGCAGCCGAGCCTGGTCTGACCGCCCCCTGGCCGGAAGCGGCGTCGCGGCCGTTCCCCCGAAGGAAACGGCCGCGACGGTCTGTGTTCCCCTGATCGGGGTACAGCGTCGGAATGTTTCTCTTCTTCTCGAACCGGCTGGGATGCCTCGGCTCCCTGTTGATCAGCGCGATCCTGACCGTGGTGCTGTTGTTGATCTTCTCCCGCTGAACAACCCGGCGTTGAGGTGCCAGCCAGGTGGTGACGGTGGCTCGAACGGACGTCCTGTCGCGCGGGCCGCGCCCGGCCAGGAACAGCACGGGTCCGCCGAGGATGACGGTGATCCAGGCCGGTTGCGGGTGCCCGAGTGGATGGGCGATGACGAGTTCGTCGCCGACGGCGGTGGCGACGATGCCGGCCACCATGATCGGCTGGAAGTATGTCGCCGAGAAGGCGACGCGGGTCGGGCCCGGGGCCGCTGTGCCGCCGCCGGACCGATTTAGCTGCACGACCATTCGAGTTCACCGTCAGGCGTGACGATCGGTACGGCGCTGGGATCGGCGGTAGAGCCTGCGGCTCGCTGCCGACGAGCGAAATCCAGACACGCGGGAGTTCCGCTCTGCAGGGCGACAGCTACGTCGGTGAGCATGGCAGCGACGCTGTCCCAGATCGGTAGGGCGAGGAAGGCTTGTTCGTGGTCCCACTCGCTGACACAGCCGTGCAATGGTCCGGGCCGCAGGTCGACGAAGAGCAGCTGACCACAGTGATCCTCTGCGATCGGCACGAACGCGTCCTGAAATGCGCGGCTGAACTCTCCGGCTTGCCCGGTCATCGCCGTGGGCGACCCGAACTTGGCCTCCAGATCGAGCTGGGACTGCCGCGCCTCGATGACGCGAGCTGTGCACAGGGGCACATGGATCTCCGGTAGCAACGCGTACACCGCGCCGTCGGTGAAGCCGTCGCAGGATTCCCACCAGGCCACAAGGTCAGCTGGGAGCCTGACCGGGAGCTGCCGTTGGACGGCCTCGATGGCGGCGGGAGAGGCCGGTGGGCGCATCTCGGATGCGGTCAGCGGCGCGTGCTCGGCCAACCATGTAGCGATCAGCTGCCAGGACTGGGGGACCTGCGAAGTCACGGCCACATTCTCCACAGGGAGGGCCGCCGACGTGGTCCCCCGCCCGCTGCGTCATACGGGTCGCCCGGATTTAAGGACCGGACGGGCCGGCGGGTGTCGGACCGAGAACAGCGGGGGAGGCATGGCCCGCTGAACGGCATGGCCAGGCCTCACCTCAGCTCATGGATGCATCCTGCCGGGAGAGTCGAGAACGGCTTCTGCCAGGTCCGCCGGGAACATTCGCTTGACGCTCGCGGCGTACTCGCTCCCGTCCAAAGGTCGGCTCACCTGGTCACCATCTACCCGCACTGGCAAGGAGACACCCGATGTAACGCCCGGCTCCGGTGTACCTTCGCACAGCGCCCAGGCAAACGACGAGGAACCGTCCCCGCCAAGCAGTCGGACGTTGCAGGTACCCGGACCGCTGAGCAACTTGCCAGGCAGGAGCGAGGCGAGCCGCCTCTCCTCAACCTGGACAGCGGCGGTGCCGCGGTCGGGCAATACGTACTCCGGCTCAGAACAGCCAGCGAGCAGCACGACCGCCATGCCGAGCCAGGCGGCGAACCGGCGCGTCATCCACCGATCATCGCACGTTCCATGGCTGGGCAGGTCCCGCGAAAGCAGCCGAGCGAGCAGACGGGACCTGCGCCCGCGGCGAGCGCAGCGACAGCGCCGTGAACATGCGGTCGGGTTCGAGTGGAGCGCCGCGCCTACCGTTGGCTGTCCGGCGACAGGTGAGGCGCCATGTAGCGGATCAGGGGTCCGTGTGGATCGCGATAGTCAAGAACGATGTCCGGTTCACCGACGGTCGATGAGGTTGGCTCGCTCGTTCCTTGGTGGCTGACGTCGCCACTGTCCTGCGTGGGGATGCCGGCCGTCACGCTGATGTTCACGTGCCGCACGCCACGGTCTGTCTCCATGGCGAGTCCGCTCACGATGACGACAACAGTCCGACCCTCTTCCTGCCGCTCCGGCAGCAGGCCGCTGCCGTCATCCGGATCCGGTTCCCCGGGCAGGCAGCGGCAGATCCGGCCACGGGCGTGCAGTGCCTGCGCCAGGTAATCAACCAGGGCCCGGTGGGTGCTGGGACAGGACACGGCCACTCGAAGTCCCTTGCCGATCGACGCTGCCGCAATCGCGTCGGCAATCGTTGACAGCGCCGTCCGCTCGCGCGCGACCACGGAAAGATCAGGCACGTCGCGCCATTCACTGAGGCTTGACTCCACTTCCTGGAGGCGTGCCGAGCCCGCTTGCGTGTTACATGGCTGGGCGTGGGCGGGCAGGCGACGCCCTGACGAAGCCGACGGCAGAGCTGGTTCCGCACGCCGTCGACGCGGCTCACGTCCAGGCGGTCGTCAGGCCGCACGGCGGGACGGCCACCGTGGAGGATCTAGGGCCTGTGTCGAAGTCGGTCACAGCCACTCGTTGATCGCGGCGATGTGCACGGTGGCTTCGTAGCGCACGGCGAGCTTGTCGAAGCGGGTCGCCACGGCCCGGTTGCGTTTGAGGCGGTTGAT
>NZ_JAGPYL010000062.1:0-39304 GCF_018070095.1 Micromonospora sp. U56 | reverse complement strand
CTACTACGACGAACTCCGCGCCCGCGAAATCGGACACAACGCTGCACTACGGCAGATCGGCAACCGCCTCGTCGGCATCCTCCACGGCTGCCTCAAGACCGCCACCCGCTACGACCAGACAACCGCCGAACCCAACCCGCCGCTGCTTGACATCCAAGCTCCTGGGATGTCTGACCCCCACCCACCCACCCCCACCGAGCGCCCTCTTTCACGGAAAGAGTGGCTATCCGACGCGGAATAGCCACTCTTTCCGTGAAAGTGCCGTCGACGGGGGCGGGGGGCGGGGCGGGGTTACTTGCTGACGCCGGCGGTGAGGCCGGACTGGACCTGGCGCTGGAAGACGATGTAGACGATGAGCACCGGCAGCATCGCCATGGTGACGCCGGCGAACAGCCCCGACCAGTCGGACTTGTAGCCCTGGTTGACCGAGAGCTCGATCAGCCCCTGGGCGATCACCTGGTGCTTCGGCTCGCCGGCGACCGACTGCATGAGCAGGGTCGGCAGGTACCACTGGTTCCACTGGCCCAGCACGTTGAAGATGCCGATGCTGATCAGGCCCGGCTTGGCCATCGGCAGCATGACGCTGAAGAAGGTCCGGGTGTGCGAGGCCCCGTCGACCTGGGCCGCCTCGGCGATCGAGTCGGGCAGCGTCCGGAAGAACGAATGCATGAAGAAGACGGTGAACGACATCGACCAGGCCACATAGACCAGGATCAACGTGAGGTGCTTGTTCGGGCCGAGCAGCGGAAACACCACGTTCATGTTGTAGACGCCCTTGAACAGTGGCACCGCGGCGAGGTAGATCGGCAGAGTCAGCCCCGACAGGAACAGCCAGTAGATCAGCCGGTTGCCCCGGAACTCGTAGCGGGCCAGCGCGTACGCCGCCATCGAGCCCAGCAGCATCGTCAGGGTCACGCTGAAGACGAGCACGAGCAGCGTGTTCAGGAAGAAGCTGTCGATCCCGGCCGTCCAGGCCCGGGCGAAGTTGTCCCACTGCAGCGACTCGGGGATCAGCGACAGCGGCTCGCGGATCACCTCCGAGTCGGTCTTGAGTGCGGACATCACCACCCAGAACAGCGGGTAGACCACCATGATCGCCCACACCGCGAGAAACAGGTGCGAGAAGCCGTTGAAGATCCGGCCGCCGATGCTGTTGGCGGCGGCTCCCGCCCGTCGGCTCGCGGCCGGACCGGCCGGCGGCACCGCATCGGGTCGCCGCTGGCCGGAGGAATGGGTCACTGTGCTCATCGTCCAGGCCTCCTCAGTACTCGATCCGGTCACGACGGGTAATCCTCAGCTGGAGGGCGGCCAGCAGGATGGTGAAGATGGCCAGCGCCACAGCGATCGCGCAGGCGTAGCCGAACTGGCCTTTCTGGAACGCGTTGAACTGGATCACCGAGGCGAAGATCTCGCTGGCGTGGTTCGGGCCGCCCTGGCTCGGCGTCATGACGAAGACCAGGGCGTACATGTCCAGGGCGATGAAGCCCAGGTAGACCCAGGCGACCGAGATGGTGTCCCGGAGCAGCGGCAGGGTGACCCGGAAGAAGGTGTGGAACCGGCCGGCCCCGTCGAGGATGGCGGCCTCGTAGATGTCCTTCGGGATCGACTGCATGGCCGCCGAGAAGAGCACCATGTAGAAACCGGCGCCGCTCCACACCGCGATCAGCAGCAGCCACCACAGCACCGCCGGGATCCCGAGGAAGGGCTCCGGGTCGGCGGTGAAGGCGATCGGGTTCTGCGGGTCGACCAGGCCGACCTTGGTCAGCAGGCCGTTGATCAGGCCCTGCTGGTCGGACCGGTAGATCTGCTGCCACATGACGGCGATGACCACCAGCGACAGCACCTGCGGGAAGAAGAAGATGACCTTGTAGATGCTCGACCCGAACACCCCGCGGATGCCGGCCCTGTCCTCGCGTCCGCCCACGTTGAGCAGGAACGCGAGGAACAGGGCCAGCGCGATGGTGAACAGCGGCACGGTGACCAGGAAGAAGACGTTGTGCCAGAACGCCTTCCTGATCAGCTCGTCGGAGAACAGCCGGACGTAGTTGTCCAGCCCGACGAAGCGCTGGGAATCCGAGTACCCTCCCCAGTCGGTCAGCGAGTATCCCGCCGCCTGCGCGAACGGCCACACCACGTAGAACAGGTACAGCGCAACGGGCAGGGCCAGGAAGCCCGTGACGAAACGCGCGACTCCGTGCCGCATTGGACTCACTCTCTCCGTCGGATCAGGCGGTGCGGGTCTGCTTCTTGATCGACGAGTCCTTGGCGACCTTGTCGGCGGCCGCCTGCATCTTGTCGACGAACTGCTGGGCGGTGAGCCGGCCGGCCATCAGCTCCTCGGAGAGGTTCTGGCTCTCCTTGTCCAGGTCGGCGTAGAAGTCCGGGAACTTGACCGAGATGAGGTCCGAGGTCCCGTTCTTCATCAGGGTGTTCGCGCTGGAGAGCGCGGAGTCCTGCACGTTGTCGCCGGAGCCCTTCGTGGAGGCAAGCGACTTGGTCAGCTCGGCGAACTTCGCCGAACCGGCCTTGGACAGGATCGCCCGCAGGAACTCCTTGGCGGCCTCCTTGTTGGGGGCCTTGCTCGGGACCACGAAGCCCTCACCGGAGGAGGCGAACACGTCCTTGGCGGCCTTGTCGCCCGGGTTGCTCCAGTAGTCGGAGAGCGTCATCTCGAAGCCCGGCGGGATGGTGGCGGCCATCTCGTTCTTCAGCCAGGTACCGACCTGGATGAACGCCGCCTTGCCGTCGAGGAAGGCCTGCTGCGACTGGGTGTGGTCGAGCTTGCCCGGCAGGAGCAGCTTGTCCTTGACCAGCTTCTCCCACGGCTCGAGCGCCTTGAGGATGCCGTCGGCCTTCCAGGCGCCGTCCTTCAGGTTGTCGATGTCGACGATGACCTGCTTGCCGGCGGACTTCCAGATGCTGGCCATCAGGGCCCAGCGCGGGTAGTAGCCGTGCACAGCGTCGTGGACGTACGGCGCCATGCCCTTGGCCTTGATCTTCGGCGCCAGGGCGAAGAACTCGTCCCAGGTCTTCGGCGCCTCCCAGCCCTCCTGCTTGAACTTGGCCGCGTTGTACCAGTTGCCCCAGACCGTGAAGGCGACGTTCACCACGTAGAACTTGCCGTTCTGCGTGCCGTCGGAGACGGTGCCGGGCAGCAGCGAGTCGGCCACGGTGCCCTCGCCGTCCCAGGCGGGCGCGGTGAGCAGGTCGTCGAGCGGCTCGATGGCGCCCTCGTTGATCAGCGTGGCGCGGTCCATGCTGTCGGCGCCCGAGTTCATGACGAGGTCGCTGGGCTGCGTCGCCATCTTCGGCTGCTCTTCGGTCTTGATCTTCTGGGTGGAAGACATGTTGACCGTGATGTTCGGGTGCTTGGCGTTGAAGATGGTTTTGTCTTCCTTGGCCCACTGGTCGCCCAGGCCACCGTTGAAGACCACCACCTTGACGGCGCTGCCGTCCTTCACGCCGAACGGGTTGTCCTTGCTCTTCGCCGTGCCGCCGTTGTCGGACTTCTCCGGCTCGCTGCCGGCGCAGGCGCTGAGCAGGCCGGCGGCCGGGGTGACCAGAAGGCCCGCCGCGGCGGCCCGCCGCAGCAGGGTCCGGCGGTTGAGGTCGCCGGGGTTCTCGGGGGTAATCGACATCGTCGTCTCTCCTTGTGTGTCGGGTCAGGCGGTTCGCCGGAGACGCCCGGCGTACCGCGACTCGAGGGCGAGGTTGTGCTCGTCCCCACCGGGGACGTTGGCGGAGAGGTAGATAGGGGGGACCTCTCCGGCCTGGTGGAACCGTCGTACGACCTCCGCGGTCAACAGCTGCGCCAGCAGCGCGGTGGTGACCGAGGAGACCGCACAGACCGCGCCGCCGCCCTCGAGCGGCAGCAGTGCGTCGCCGTACGGCGCGCCGTTGTCCAGCACGACGTCGGCGAGATCGGCGAGCCGGTGGCCGGACGGGTGGCGCGGGGCCACCCGTGCGGTGTGGGCGACCGAGGTGACCGCGATCAGGGGGTGGCCGCCCGACTTGACCAGCAGCGCCAGCTCGACGACCGAGCCGTTGATGCCGGACTGGGAGGCGACCACGAAGACGTCGGCCGGGTGCGGGTCGGCGAGGGCGTACAGCTGGTGGGCGACGGCCGGGTCGCGCTCCAGCTTCGGGTCGGCGAGCAGGTCGCGGGGCGCGTCGCCGTGCAGCACCAGGTCGTGCAGGGAGAGCCGGTTGGTGGGGACCAGCCCGCCGGCCCGGGCGACGAGCTCGGCGGCGAACGCCTCGGAGTGCCCGGCGCCGAAGGCCTGGAGCACTCCGCCGGCCCGCAGGCTGGCCACGATCAGGTCGGCGGCCTGCCCGATCGCCTCGGTCTGCGAGTCGACCACCCGGTCGAGCACCGGGCGGACCGCCTCGGCGTACCCCTGTGCGCTGATCATGAGGCGGCCCCCTTTGCGGCCTTGTGCCCGTCGACGGCCTGGGCGGTACGCCGGAAGGCCGCGTGGGCGCGGTCGTGGGTGCGCTGCGCCACGGCGATGTAGAGCAGGTCGAGCACGACGAGCTGCGGGTGCCGGGCGGAGAGCGCGTCCGGGCGGAAGGTGGTGGCCTGGCTGGCGGTGACCAGCACGATGTCGGCCAGTTCGGCCAGCGGCGAGCGCGGGAAGCCGGTCAGCGCCACGGTGGTCGCGCCCCGGCTGCCGGCCTCGGCGAGCATCTCGATGGTCTCCCGGGTCTGCCCGGTGTGCGAGATGCCGAGCGCGACGTCGCCGACGCCGAGCAGCGCCGCGCTGGCCAGCCCCTCGTGCACGTCGCTCCAGGCCCAGGCGGCCACGCCGATGCGGTGCAGGCTGAACTGCATCTCCTCGCCGACCAGGGCGCTGCCGCTGGCGCCGAAGATGTTCACCCGGGACGCCCCGGCGATGGCCACCGCGGCCCGTTCCACCTCGGCGAGGTCGAGCAGGGTGGCGGTGTCGTGCATGGCGCGGGTGTCGGCGGCCATGATCTGGTCGAGCACCCGCTCCAGGGGGTCGCTGGGCTGGATCTCGCGTCCGATGTCGACGGTCCACCCGGCCGACCGGGCCCGCCCGGTCTCGGAGGCGATGCCCAGCCGCAGGTCGGCGTAGCCGTCGAAGCCCATGGCGCGGCAGAACCGGGTGATGGTGGCCGGCGAGGTGCCGCTGCGCTCGGCCAGCTCGACGATGGTGGCCCGGGCGGCGGCCTCCGGCTCGCTGAGCACGTGCTCGGCGACCCGGCGCAACGCCCCCGTCAGCTCTCCGGCGCCGGCCCGGACTCTGGCCAGCACCCCGTCGGCGCCCCGCCGGTCGACCGTGTCGGCGTCGACCACCGCGGTCCCCGCGGAAGTGTCCACCTCATGATCCACCATCGGAGCACCTTTCGGAAAGGAGTGTTTACTGTTAGTGGTAAAAGTTCTTACTGAAGGCCCCTCCGTGTCAATAGCGTGGGCGAAGTTTTCAAACTGTTACCTGGCGCACACCGGCCCCGCCGACCGCCGATCTTGCCTTGCGGGCCCGGATCGGACCAGCATGAAGCCCACCCGTACCGCCGCACCGGGAGGCCCGTGAGCATGTCCGACACCGTCGTGGTCGGTCTCGACGTCGGAGGTACGTCCACCCGCGCGACCGCGCTGACCCTGGCCGGCGAACGCCTGGGCACCGGCCGGGGCGGCGGCGGCAACCCGACCAGCCACGGCGCCGACCGCGCCGCCGCCGAACTGCTGACCGCGCTGCGCGGCGCGCTCGCCGGGGTCGATCCGACCCGGGTACGCGCCGGCACGATCGGCCTCGCCGGCGCCGCCCGCCTGCTGGCCGACCCGGCGGGGCGGGCCGCCTTCGACCGGGCCTGGGCCGAGGCCGGCCTGCGCTGCCCGTACGCGGTGCACGGCGACGCCCTCGTCGCGTACGCCTCGGGCACCGCCGCCCCGGACGGCACCGTGCTGATCGCCGGCACCGGCGCGATCGCCGCGCAGGTACGCGACCTGCGACTGGACCGGGTCGCCGACGGTCACGGCTGGCTGCTGGGCGACGCCGGCTCCGGCTTCTGGCTGGGCCGCGAGGCGGTCCGCCGGCTGCTGGCGACCCTGGACAGCGCCGGGGCGCCCGGCCCGCTGGGCCGCCGGCTGCTCACCGAACTGCTCGGCACCGCCGAGGTGGCGGCCCGCCCCCGGGACACCGTCGACGCGCTCATCCAGGCGGTGACCCGCCGGCCCCCGGTCGAGCTGGCCCGGCTCGCGCCGCTGGTGGTGGCCGCCGCCGTCGAGGGCGAGCCGGCGGCGGTCGCGCTGATCGAACGGGCCGCCGCGCACCTGGTCGACAGCGCCGGGCGGATCCGGCCGGACGGCGTGGTCACCCCGATCGTGCTCGGCGGTGGGCTGCTCACCGGGGACACCCCGCTGGCGGCGGCGGTCCGCGCCGAGGCGCACCGGCACTGGCCGGACGCCCCGGTGCGCCAGGCCGGCGACGGGGCGGCCGGGGCGGCCGGGCTCGCCGCCCGGGAGCTGCCCGAGGTGACCGATCCCGTCGCCCTGCACGCCCTGCTGGTCCCCGCCACCGACTGAACCCGCCACCTCGATCGACGCGGGCCGGCCGCCGAGGGCCGTCCCCCTGCGCCGCGCGGCCAGAGGAATCATGCCCGTCAGTCGGCGGCCAGGATCTCCTCCAGCCGGCGCCAGACGTGCGAGCGCCAGCCGCCGCCGAGCAGGGTGGCCGTGCGCCGCTGGACCGGGTCGTCGGGATCGAAGCCGCTGTGCTCCAGGAAGCGCCGGCTGCCGCGCCCCTCCGGGGCCAGGGTCCAGCTCACCTCGGTGTCGAGCGACCCGCCGCGCCAGGCCCAGCGCAGCCGGCGCGGCGGGTCCACCTCCAGCACCTCGCAGTGCACCACGCCGTCGAAGCCCTGGGCCGGCCGCGGCTCGGTACGGAAGGTGAACCGGTGCCCGACGACCGGCACGACGTCGTTCGGCATCAGCCAGCGAGCGAGCAGGTCGGGCTCGGTCAGCACCCGCCACACCTTCGCCGGCGGGTGCGGCAGGAACTCATCGACCCGGATCGCTGAGGGTCGCCGTTCATCATGATTAGAATCGGACAGGCTTCACTTGAGCTGACCGGCGGTCAGGCCGGACTGGACCTGCCGCTGGAAGGCCACGTAGACGGCGAGCACGGGCAGCACCGCGATGGTGAGGCCGGCGAAGAGCCGGGCGTAGTCGCCGGCGTAACCCTGGCTCACCGAGAGGGCGAAGAGTCCCTGGGCGAGCACCCACTTCGACTCGTCGCCCTGCATCAGCACCTGCGGCAGCAGGAACTGGTTCCAGTGGCTGAGGAAGTTGAAGATCGCCACGCTGATCAGTCCCGGACGGGCCATCGGCAGCATCACCCGGAAGAAGAGCCGGAAGTGGCCGCAGCCGTCGACCAGCGCCGCCTCCGCCACCGAGGTCGGCAGGGTGCGGAAGAAGGCGGTCATGAAGAAGACGGTGAACGGCAGCGAGTACGCCGCGTACACCAGGATCAGGCCGGTCCAGGTGCCGAAGAGCCCGGCGTTGCGGACCACGAAGAAGAGCGGCACCAGGGCGAGGAAGACCGGGAACATCAGGCCGCCGACGAAGAGGTAGTAGACGAACTGCCGGCCCCGGAACTCGTACCGGGCGAAGACGTACGCGGCGGTGGCGCCCATCAGCATGGTCAGGCTGACCGAGCCGGCCACCACCACCAGGCTGTTGAGGAAGTACCGGCCGATGTGCGCGCCGGTCCAGGCCCGGGCCCAGTTGTCGAAGTGCAGCGTCTCGGGCAGCCCCCACGGGTCGGCGAGGATCTCGCCGTTGCTCTTGAACGAGCTGACGAACATCCACACCAGCGGCAGGACCGTCAGCGCGGTCCAGACCAGCAGGAAGCCGTGGGAGAAGACGTTGGCGACGCCGAGTTCGCGGCGGACCGGGCGGTCGGCCGAGCGCGCGGCCGTCGCGGCGACCGGGGCGGCCTCGTCCAGGGTGGTCAAGAGTACTCGATTCGGTCACGTCGGCCGGCGCGCAGGGACAGCACCGCCACCGAGAGGGTCAGGAAGAACATCACCACGCCGATCGCCGAGGCGTAGCCGAACTTGGTCTCGCTGCCGAACGCGGTGTCGTACATCCGCACGCCGATCACGTCGGTGGAGAAGTTGGGGCCGCCGTTGGTCATCAGCTGCACCAGGATGAACCCGTCGAGGGCGAAGATGGCCAGGTAGACCCAGGCGACCTGGACGGTGTCCCAGAGCAGCGGCAGGGTGACCCGGCGCAGGGTGGTCAGCCGGGACGCCCCGTCGAGCATCACCGCCTCGTAGATCTCCTTCGGCACGGCCGACATCGCGGCGCCGAAGAGCACCACGTAGAAACCGACGTTGCTCCAGACCATCACGGCCAGCACGCACCAGAAGGCGGTCCGCGGGTCGCCGAGCCAGGTGGGCGAGCCGAGCCCCACCGCGTGCAGCGCGCTGGTGAGCAGGCCCTTGTTGGGGTGGTAGACCTCCTTCCAGAGCAGCGCGATGATCACCACCGAGAGCACCTGGGGAAAGAAGTAGACGGTGCGGTAGAGCGCGCTGCCGCGTACCCCGGTCACCCCGGCCCGACCCTTGCGCCCGCCCATGTTGAGCATGGTGGCGAAGAAGAGCCCGAGGACGATCGTCAGCACCGGCACCAGGGCCAGCAGGATCGCGTTGTTCTTCAGCGCGTTCCAGACGTAGTCGTCGTGCCAGAGCGCGCGGAAGTTGGCCAGTCCGACGGAGTTGGCGTCGGCGGAGTAGCCGAGCCAGTCGGTGGTGGAGATCTGGAACGCCTGCAGGTACGGCGATACGACGAAGACGACGTAGAGCAGCACCGGCGGCACCAGGAAGGTGATGATCAGCGGGTACTTGCCATGTTTCACGGTGGGCCCCAACTCCCGGCGGTCGGCCGGCGGGGACCTCGGGGGTCCCCACCGGCCGGGTTGTCACGCGGTGCGCTTGTACTTCTTGACCGAGCTGTCCTGGGCGATCGAGTCGGCGCCCTTCTGGCACTGGTCGAGGAACTCCGCCGGTCCGATCCGCCCGCTGAAGAACTCGCCGCACGCGGCGTCGACGAGGTTGCGCTCCAGCTTGCGGTAGTAGTTGTTGTAGACCCAGTTGAAGCCGTTGGCGCCGGAGGCGTCCAGCGCCTTGACCACGGTGCTCAGCCCGTACGGCAGCTCGACGCCGTCGGTGGCACCGGCGACCACGGTGAGGCTGGAGACCTTCTTGGTGAAGTCCTGGGCGCCCTTCTTGGACAGCATGGTCCGGAAGTACTCCAGGCCACCGGCGACGTTCTTCGCCTTCGCCGGCACCATGAACGGCTCGCCGGCGGTGCCCCGGACCGCCTCGAACGGCAGCTTGTCGCCGCTGCCCAGGCTGGGCGTCGGCTGGACGGTCATGTTGAACCCGGCCGGCGTGACGTCCTTCTGCTCGCTCTCCAGCCAGGAGCCGCAGGAGATGAAGGCCGCCTTGCCCTGGCACCAGGCGGTCTGCGACTGCTTGTGGTCCAGGCCGGGCGAGCCCTCCAGAATGTACTTGTCCTTGACGATCTGGTGCCAGGCGTCGGCCGCGGCCTTCATCGCGTCGGACTTCCAGGCGTTCGGCTCCAGGTTGTCGATCGCGGTGGCGACCGACGGCCCGCCGAACTTGATCGCGGTGGCGATCAGCGGCCAGCTCATGTAGCGCGGGTGCAGGCCGGCGTACGTCCAGGGGGCGATCCCGGCGGCCTTGATCTGCTTGCAGAGCGCGATGTGATCGTCCCAGGTCTTCCCGTACGACCAGTTGCGCTCGCCGAACAGCTTGGTGGAGTGCCAGACGCCGTAGACGGTGTAGGTGTAGTTGAACACCAGGAACTTGCCGTCGTACGAGCCGACCTCGACCGCGCCGGGCAGCAGGGTGTCCTTGACGGTCTTGCCGGGGATGTCGAGGCTCGGGGCGGCGAGCAGTTCACCGAGGTCGGCGAGGGCGTTCTGCGAGACCAGGCCGTTGAAGTCGATCTGGCCGGCGCCGGAGTTGTTGACCACGTCCGGCGGGGTGCCGTCGACGAAACGCGGCTGGAGGGTCTTGCTGATCTCCTGCGTGGCCGAGTGCTTGATCTCGGCCTTCGGGTACTTCTCCTTGTACATGGCCTCGTGGGCCTTGGCGTACTCCTCGCCGAAGCCGCCGTTGAAGATCACTACCTCGAGTGGCGCGTCCTCCTTGACCCCGAGGGGGTTCTGCTCGCTCTTGGTGCCCTTGTAGGTGCCGCCGTCGGCCTTGTCGTCGCCACCGCCGGTGGCGCAACCGGCGAGCAGGCCCGCCGCGGGGGTGGCCAGCAGGCCGGCGGCGGCGGTACGCCGCAGGATCTCACGCCTGTTCATCAGCTCTCCTCGGTTCGGGTGGGGCGGATCGCCGATGACATCCGGTGGCGTCCGCCGGTCGAGGCACGTTGATTCTCTTCAGTTTGCCTGTTGCTGTTGAAGAATTTCTACGGCAGGAGCGCGTCGACTTCAAGACCCGGCGGCCGATCCGTTATCACCACCGGCCGCACCGCACTGGCATAGCCTGAGCGCATGCGCCGCCTGGGCCAGCTCGCGGAGCGCACCCCGGCAGGGCGGGAACGCTACGTCGACCTGCTCCGTGCGCTCGCGATCACCATGGTCGTCGCCGGCCACTGGGGCGTCACCGTGATCGGCCGGGACCCGGCCGGCCGACCGACCGGGCACTCCGCGCTCGCCGATTTGCCGTGGGCTTACCCACTCACCTGGCTGGCCCAGGTGATGCCGGTCTTCTTCCTGGTCGGCGGCTATGCCAACGCGGCGTCCCTGACCCGCCACCGGGCCCGCGGCGGCGACGCGGCCGGCTGGCTGCTGGACCGCAGCGCCCGGCTGGTCCGCCCCACCAGCGCGCTGCTGCTGGTGCTCACCGTCGCCGCGGCGCTGGGCCGGCTGCGCGGCGCCGACCCCAGCCACCTGCGCACCGTGATCTGGTACGCCACCATCCCGCTGTGGTTCCTGGTCGCCTACCTGCTGGTCGTGGCCCTCACCCCGCCGATGTACGCGCTGCACCGCCGCTACGGGCTGGCCGTGCCGCTGGCGCTCGTCGCCCTGGTGGCGCTGGGCGACCTCGGCCGGCTGACCGGGCCGACGACGCTGGCCGCCGGCAGCTACCTCTTCGGCTGGCTGGCGGTGCACCAGCTCGGCTTCGCCTGGTACGACGCCCGCACCCCCGCGACCGGGCCACCGTCCGGGCCGTCCGGGCCTTCGGAGCCGTCCGAGACCGCACCGCCCGAGCGGGCAGAGACGGCCGAGCCGCACCCACCGTCGGGGTCCGACCGGCCGGGCGTACGCCGGCGACGCCTGCCCACCAGCCGGCCGACGGCGTTGGCGCTGCTGGTCGGGGGCCTGGCCGCGCTGATCCTGCTCACCGTCGTCGGGCCGTGGCCGGTGGCGATGCTGAAAGTGCCCGGGGAGCGGCTGGACAACGCCTCGCCGCCGAGCCTGGCGCTGCTCGCCCTCGCCGCCGCCCAGCTCGGGCTGATCCTGCTGCTGCGCGACCCGGCGCGACGCTGGCTGGGCCGGCCCCGACCGTGGCGGGTGGTGATCGCGGTCAACCTGGTGGTGCTGACGGTCTTCCTCTGGCACCTGACCGCCGCCGTGCTGCTGATCGGAATGCTCGACGCCGTCGGCCTGCTGCCCACCCCACGGGTCGGCTCGGCCGCCTGGTGGGGCTGGCGGGTGCCCTGGCTGCTGCTGCTCGCCGTGGTGCTGGCCGTGCTGGTCGCCGTCTTCGGCCCGATCGAGGCGCGCAGCGCCCGGCACCGCACCGGGCGACGGATTCGCCGGGCCGGCCGGGTCCGCGCGGCGCTGACCGTCGCCGGGTACGCCGCCGTCATCGGCGGGCTGCTGGTCAACAGCGCCACCCCGAAGGCCGCCCCGGAGCCGCTCGGCACGCCCGTCCCGGCGCTGGTGGCGTACCTGGCCGGGGCGGGCGTGCTGCGGTTGCTCAGGTCTGGGTGGGGAAGCCGAGGTTGACCCCGCCGTGGCGCGGGTCGAGCCAGCGACTGGTGACCACCTTGCCCCGGGTGAAGAAGCGCACCCCGTCCTCGCCGTGCGCGTGCAGGTCGCCGAAGAGGGACGACTTCCACCCGCCGAACGAGTAGTACGCCATCGGCACCGGGATCGGCACGTTGATCCCGACCATGCCGACCTCCACCTCGTGCTGGTACCGGCGGGCGGCGCCGCCGTCGTTGGTGAAGATCGCCGTGCCGTTGCCGTACGGGTTGGCGTTGACCAGCTCGACCGCCTCGTCGTACGAGGCGACCCGGACGACGCTGAGCACCGGGCCGAAGATCTCGTCGGTGTAGATCGACATGTCCGGGGTGACCCGGTCGAACAGGGTCGGGCCGAGCCAGAAACCGCCGGACTCCCCGTCCGGGGTGACCTCCCGGCCGTCCACCACCGGCACCGCGCCGGCCGCCACGCCCGACTCCACGTAGGAGCGGACCCGGTCGGCGTGCGCGGCGGTGACCAGCGGACCCATGTCGCAGCCGCGCCGCCCGTCGCCGGTGCGCAGCCCGGACATCCGTTCAGCGATCTTCGCGACCAGGGCGTCGGCGACCGGCTCGACGGCGACCAGCGCCGAGATCGCCATGCACCGCTCCCCCGCCGAGCCGAAGCCGGCGTTGACCGCCGCGTCCGCGGCCAGGTCCAGGTCGGCGTCGGGCAGCACCACCATGTGGTTCTTCGCCCCGCCGAGCGCCTGCACCCGCTTGCCGGCCATCGACCCGCGCTGGTGCACGTACCGGGCGACCGGGGTGGAGCCGACGAACGACACCGCCCGCACCGAGGGGTGGTCCAGCAGCGCGTCGACCGCCTCCTTGTCGCCGTTGACCACGTTGAGCACGCCGTCGGGCAGGCCCGCCTCGGCGAACCACTCGGCCAGCAGCAGCGCGGCGCTCGGGTCCTTCTCGCTCGGCTTGAGCACCACCGCGTTGCCGCAGGCCACCGCCACCGGCACGAACCACAGCGGCACCATCACCGGGAAGTTGAACGGCGAGATCACCGCCACCACGCCCAGCGGCTGCCGGAGGCTGTACGAGTCGACCTCGGTGGAGACGTTCTCGCTGAAGCCGCCGCGCAGCGCCGACGGGATGCCGCAGGCGTACTCGATCACCTCCAGGCCGCGCTGCACCTCGCCGGCGGCGTCCGCGAGCACCTTGCCGTGCTCGGCGGTGATCACCTGGGCGAGCCGGTCGCGGCGGGCGTGCACCAGTTCCCGGAAGGCGAACAGCACCGCCGTGCGCTTCGCCAGCGACGCGTCCCGCCAGGACCGCGCCGCGCGCTCGGCCGCCTCCACCGCGGCCGCGACGTCCGCGGCCGAGGCCAGCTCCACCGCCCCGGTACGCCGGCCGGTGGCCGGGTCGAAGACGTCCCCGCGCCGCGGGGAGCCGCCGGAGACCCGCTTGCCGTCGACGAAGTGCCCGATGACCGTCACGTCGTCCGTCGCGCTCATGCCGCCACCTCCGCCGAGGCGCAGGAGCGGATGGCGTTGACGAGAATGGCCAGCCCCTCGCGGGCCTCGTCCTCGGTCAGCGTCAGCGGCGGGCCCATCCGCAGCACGTTGCCGTGCAGGCCGCCCTTGCCGGCGAGCAGCCCACCGGCCCGGCACGCCTCGAAGACGCGGGTGGTCAGCGCCGGGTCCGGCTCGGTGCCGCCCGGGCGGACGAACTCGACGCCGAGCATCAGGCCCTTGCCGCGTACCTCGGCGACGCAGTCGAGGCCGGCCACGGCGGCGCGCAGGCCGTCGGCCAGGATCGCGCCGGTGCGGGCCGCGTTGGCCTGCAGGTCGTGGTCGCGCAGGTAGTCCAGGACGGCGTTGCCGGCGGCGGTCGAGATCGGGTTGCCACCGAAGGTGGAGAAGCTGATCGCCGGCACCGACTCCAGCACGTCGGCCCGGCCGACCACGCCGGCGAGGGCGAAGCCGTTGCCGACGCCCTTGGCGAAGGTGAGCAGGTCCGGGGTGACGCCGTGGGCCTGGTAGCCCCAGAAGTGCTCGCCGGTACGCCCCCAGCCGGTCTGCACCTCGTCGGAGATCAGCAGGATGCCGTGCTCGTCGAGGACCTTCTTCCAGGCGGCGAAGAGCCCGTCCGGCGGGGCCACGAAACCGCCCACGCCCTGGATCGGCTCGGCGATCAGGCAGGCCACGTCGCCGGCGGTCTGGGTGGCCAGCACCTCGCGCAGGTCCTCCACCGCCGCGTCGATCCGGTCGGACTCGTCCAGGCGGGCCAGCAGGCCGCGCAGTCGCTCGCCGGAGTGCAGCCAGGCCACCTGGAGCGGGTTGAGCGCGCTCGCCGTCCAGCTCCGGTTGCCGGTGACGCCCATCGCCGCGTACGACCGGCCGTGGTAGCTGTTGCGCACGGCCAGGATCTGGTGGGAGCGGCGGTGGTTGGTGGCGACCAGCAGGGCGGCCTCGTTGGCCTCGGTGCCGGAGTTGGTGAAGAAGACCCGGGCGTCCGGGATGCCGGAGAGCCGGGCGATCTTCTCCGCCAGCTCCACCTGCTGGCGGATCAGGTAGAGCGTGGAGCTGTGCACGATGCCGGTGCGCAACTGGCGCTCCACCGCCTCCCGGATCTCCGGGATGTCGTAGCCGATCATGTTCGTCAGCACGCCGCCGAAGAAGTCCAGATAGGTCCGGCCCTGCGCGTCGGTCACCCGGCGACCCGAGCCGGACACCAGCTCGATCGGTTCGGCGTAGTAGAGCGGCATCCAGGACGGGAGCACGGCCCGGTGTCGGGCCAGCAGGTCGTCGGAGGTCATCGTCGCACCCTTCAGCGGCGGCGGATTCGCGTTCCCCGCACGCTTCCACCACCCGGCGACAGGGACAACTGTCACTGTGTAGCGCAGCCGGGGTGGCGGCCTGACAGCGCGTCAACCCGCTGGATGCGGTTTCCGGGGCCGACCGCCGCTCTCGCGATCCTTTCCGGTGGAGATCCACGCGATCCACGACTTATTCCGCAGGGCGGCGGCCGGCTGGACCCGTCTCCCCACGCTGCGCCGGTCCCCCGGTTGGAGGAGGTCCGACATGCCGGTGGCACAGACCATCGCCGCCGGGCCTGGCCTCTCGTTCGTGTTCCTGGGCACCGTTCTCCTGAGGGTATGACCGGATGCTCACCGGTCTGCTGCCCACCCGTCGGCCCGGACTCACCGGCCCGTACCCCTCGGCGCTACCGGCGCCTGGCGAGGTGTCGGGCAGGACGAAGGGAACATGATGACTGGCGGGTGGAAACATGGCCGGACCCAGGCGACCAGGGCGGTCGCGGTCGTGACGGCGGTCGCCGCCGTGGTCGTTACTCACGGCGACGTTCGTGTCCGGCGGCGGCCGGGAGGTGGCCTTCGCGGAAGCGAGCCTGGAGAACTTCACGCCCATCGAGAACGTCGCCGCCGACATCAGGTCACCGCGGCGGGAGCCCGACGCGGCGACGGGCACCTTCACCGTTGACTGCGGGACCAACGGCAACCGCGAGTTCAGCCCGGACAACCCGGTCGCCCGGCCGGGCATCAGCAACGGCGCCGAACACCTCCACGACTTCGTCGGCAACCTGGCAATCAACGCCAACACCTCCGACGAGGCGCTGGCAGCAGCCGGCACCACCTGCCGCAACGGCGACCGGCCGTCGTACTTCTGGCCCGTGGTGCGTATCGACAGGTCGGTGCGAGCCGACAGCAAGGCCGAGGCGACCCGGGCACTGGCCGCGACGCGGCCGTCGCTGTCCTGCCCCCGGGTCGCCGACCGGCTCCCGGCGGTGCCCGCGACGGCCATGGCGTCGGTGCAGCGCGGCTTGGCGGAACTGGACCGGCAACTGGCCGCGGGCAACGCCCGCTTGGTCGCCAGCCGGGGACGCGTCGACCTACAGCTCAACACGTCGGTGATCCGGTCGCTGCGGGCCGAGCGAGCCGCGACGATCACGCGGATCTCGGCGGCGATCGACCAGGCAGGCGGACAGCCGACCGCGATGGTGTCCCTGGTCGAGTGCGAAGTCAGCTACGACGGCATGCACGCGGGTCACGGCCCGGCGACCGGCAGCGCACGCGACGCGGCGAGCCCGACCGGTACGCTGCCCCACCGTCCGTGACCGCCTACCCGCCGTCCCCGCGTCGGCCGTAGGCGAGGTCGACCGGAACCTGGCGCGGCTGGACCGGCAGATCGCAGAGGCGAACGGGCGGCTGGTCACCGCGACAGGCCAGGGCGACCCCGCCTTCGTCGACATCCGCCATCCTCGGTCCGCTGCGCGCCAAGCGGGTAGCGACCCGCGGCCGGATCGCCGTGGCCATCGGCCGGACGGCGCCGCGTCCGGCAGGGCTCGACACCCTCGCCGGCTGCTCCCTAGGGGTGTGGCGGCTCTTCAGGGTTTCTGGGAGCCGCCACACCCGGGGGGTCACATGACGAACGGGAATGTGCTCCAGCCGTTGCCGATCTGTACGCGGGATGGGATGGCGAGGCCGTTGTTCGGGTAGTACCAGAGGTCACCGGAAGCGTCGACGCCGAGTACGTCGGCGTGTTCGTCGCCGGAGAAGTCCGAGGCGAAGACGTGTTTGAAGGTGCCCCAGCCGTAGCCGAGCTGTACCCGGGACGGGATGGCGAGACCGTTGTTCGGGTAGTACCAGAGGTAACCCGAAGCGTCGACGCCCAACACGTCCGCATGCCCGTCACCGGAGAAGTCGGCGGCCATGACCTGCTTGAAGGTGCCCCAGCCGTAGCCGAGCTGTACCCGGGTTGAGAGGCTGAGGCCGTTGTTCGGGTAATACCAGAGCTTGCCGTCGGCGTCGACGCCGAGTACGTCGGCGTTCCCGTCGCCGGAGAAGTCGGCGGCCATGACGTGCTTGAACGTGCCCCAGCCGTAGCCGAGCTGTACCCGGGACGGGATGGCGAGGCCGTTGTTCGGGTAATACCAGAGGTAACCCGAAGCGTCGACGCCCAACACGTCCGCATGCCCGTCACCGGAGAAGTCGGCGGCCATGACGTGCTTGAACGTGCCCCAGCCGTAGCCGAGCTGCAACCGGGACGGGATGGCGAGACCGTTGTTCGGGTAGTACCACAGGTAACCCGAAGCGTCAACGCCGAGTACATCCGAATGCCCGTCACCGCTGAAGTCGGAAACCGTCCCCGTTGGACGTGGGGCACCGCAGTTCTGGCTGACGTACGTCTCCGCGCCGCTGGCGTAGTCGAACGGGTCACCGTGGAACGAGGCCGCCCGGATGTAGTCCGGCCAGCTCTGCCCGCTGCCGCGGTTGCGGTACTCGAAGTGCAGGTGCGGACTGATACCGGAGCTGTTTCCGTCGGTGTTGCCGACTGTACCGATCGTCTCGCCCCGGGCGACCGCATCGCCGTTGTGCGCAAGTTTGGTGTCGAGGTGGGCGTACAGGGTGGAGTAGCCGTTACCGTGGTCGATCTCCAGGTAGTTTCCGTACGCCGAACTCTCGCCCCCCTCCCACCTGATCGTGCCCGCCGCCGCAGCCAGTACCGGCTTCCCCCGGTCCTCAGCACCGGACGACAGGTTCCAGTCGATCTCGTAGTTGTGGTGCGCGTTGCTACCGCCGGAGTTACCTGTCCACGAGGTACCGCAGCTGAATGGAAGCTCGAGATAGGGGCCCGCAGCACTCGCCGGCGACACGACCACCATCATCGACGCGGCCAGCGCCAGACCCACCGCCGGGGCGAGCACGCTCAATTGTGAACGAAGACGCATCTGACTCCTTCCGAGGTTGCCACACTGCCGGAATGCAGCACTGGACGGTCCCCGTGGCCGGGAGGTCCCAGCAGGGCCGTCAGTGCACCCAGGCAACACTGGATTGGTCGCCCGACCGAATGATTCGAAGCTCCTCGAATGCACATTCGGTGCTCCGCGACGCTCGTCGTATCCTTAGCGCCGTGATCAGCGTCCATTTGACTGGACATTCGCTGGGGCGGGTCCGGCTGGCCACCTCACCTGCCTCCGAGGCGGTCACCTGGCTTCGGCTCGCAGCCAACGGCCGCCGGCATCCGATCTACGGCGATCCCGGTCCAGCCGCCCGCCTGGCGCTGCGTCACCGTGACGTCGCCCTGTTGACGCAGGTCCTGGCACCCGGCAGCACCGGTGGATACACCCTCGACCTGCTCACCCCGAAACCGCCGATCGGGCCCAGCACGGGCGACTTCGACCGGCAGTTGCAGGTGATGGCGCAGACGCCGACCGAGGCGGTCGTCCGGCAACTGTGCGCGGGGCGGTTTCCCCGCGGCGGCATGCCGGTTGAGGTGCGTGCCGCCATAAAGGACGACACCTTCGCCCAGCGGATGACGGACGGCCTGCTGCATTTCTGGCGGGTGGCCTTCGGCGAGCTGTGGGCCGGCATCCGGACGACACTCGACGCGGACCTCGCCGCCAAGGCCACCGCCATCGGCACCGGCGGCATCGGTCGGATGCTCGGCGCGCTGCACGCCGAAGTGAGCTGGACCGGGTCGCACCTGCTGATCAGCAGCGGTACCTACCAGGAGAGCTTGGATCTCGACGGCGAGGAGCTGGTGCTCTGCCCGACGGCGCTGGGCTGGCCACGGCTGGCGGTCCAGTGCTGCGACCCGCGCGACGCAGTGCTGGTCTATCCCGCCAGCGGCCTCGGCACACAGCGGCCCACGCCGCCCACCGGGCTGTCAGAGCTGGTCGGGACCAGCCGCGCCGCGATCCTCCAGGACCTGGGCGTGGCCCGGTCGACCACCGAGCTGAGCGCACGACGACAACTGTCGCCCGCCACCGTCTCCTACCATCTGGGGGTACTGCTGCGCTCCGGGCTGGTGTCGCGCAGGCGGGAGCATCGGGTCGTGCTCTGTCACCGCACCGGGCAGGGTGACGCGGCGCTCGGGCTGCCCAACGACGTTCTTCAGGGTTGAGCGGTTCATCCCGGGATTCAGTCCTCGGTGTTCTGCCAGGTGACAAAAGTGCAGTGCAGTGCGCCCAGCTTTCCGTTGCGCAGCGTCACGCTGAGTACGGTGAAATGGCCGTAGCAGTCCTCGCGTGTGGTCCATAACCGACCGAAACGCCCCACCGCACATGTCGCCGGCCGGCTGCCGGTCAACCTGCTCACGATCTGCGTACTCATGGTTTTGAAACGGCCGTGCTCGACGACCACGGGCGTGCCGGCCGGAACCGCACCCTCCTGCCGGCACGCCGCGCCAACACCTCCTGATCTGAAGCGAGATGCGGAGAAGTCGGAAGACCGCAGCAACTCGCGCGGCTGTGGGGGCCGTGCTGGCCGCGTTGCGCGCCGCGCATCCCGACTACCCTTCGCCGGAGCAGTTGGAGTTGCCTCGGCTGCTCGACGCCCTGGTCGAGTGAGGTGTGCATGACCGTGGCCAGGACGCTACCCGGGCGACGACGCTCGCGGAGTACCGCAACCGGCCGATCCACAAGGGCCCCTCGTGGCCATGGCCGTCGGTACGATCCGCAGGTGCGGATCGCGGACGTGGCGCTGCCGAACTGCCCGGCGGACGCGTCGCCCGCGCAGCTCGCCCACGGGGTGCGGGCCTGGGTGGAGTCCCCGCCGCTGCGGGCGCTGGTCGCCCGGTTCGGTGGCGAGTGGCCGACCGGCGACCTGACGGCCGTGCTGGCCGGGCTGGACGACTTCTCCGCCCGGCACTGGGACTTCCGGGGCGGTCGGGAACGCCCCGAGGCGCGGGAACCGACCCTCGACCCGAGCACCGCCGCGCTGGTGCACGCCACCGCCGAGGCGCTCGGCCTGGTCCGTCCGGTGCCGCCGGCCCACCCCCGGTACGCCCACCTGGTGGTCCTGGGCGGGCTGGCGCACGCCTGCCTGCGGCGCGTGGCGTACGCGGCCCACCTGGTGCGGCGCGGGTTGGCGGTGGACGGGGAGGTGGCCGTGCTCGGCAGCTTCCGGCCGCTGTCCGAGGTGGAGCGGGACGTGCTGGCCGGGGCGGGGATCGCGGCCGACACCGAGGTCGACGCCCTCGACGCGGCGGTCCGCGCGGTCCTCGGGGTGGCCGCGCCGGACGAGGAGGACGGGCACGACGCCGGCCACCCGCACCACTCCTGGTCCGCACGGACCTACCGGTCGGACGGGCTGCCGCCGGTCCGGGTGCTCGCCGCCCCGTCCAGCGAGCCGGAGCGGCGGCGCGCGCACACGGCGGACACCCAGCGGTTCTGGGCCGGGCACGTCCGGCTCTCCCCCGGCGACACGCTGCTGATGGTGACCGCGCCGATCTACGTGCCGTTCCAGCACTGCGACGCGCTGCGCACCCTGGCGGTGCCGTACGGCTGCGCGATCGACACCGTCGGCGTCGACCCGGCCCTGCCCGACCTGGTCCGGCTGCCCGAGCCGGCCCTCACCCCGGGGCGCTACCTCCAGGAGATCCGTTCGGCGATCCGCGCGATGCGGGCCCTGCACGAGGTGCTCGACTGACCCACGCCGCACCCGGGCCGCCCGGATCAGGGGCCGCTCGGGTCGGGGGCCGCTCGGGTCGGGGGCGTCAGGCGTCGGCGTGCTGGGCGAGTGCCGTCCGGGCCGCGGAGACGAAGTCCCAGAACAGCGGCCGGGTGGTGTGCTTGCGTCCGTCCCAGGTGTTGGTGCCGAACATCGCCTCGCGCAGTGGCGTGGTCAGCTCCAGTTGCGCGCCCGCCCTCGACGCCGTCCGGTTGCAGATGTTCCGCGGGCTGGTCCCGTCGATGGCGCGGTTGACCCGCCGGGCGACGGTGATGTCCACCTTCGCCAACTCCCGGCGCAGCAGGTCCCGCAGCCCGGCGTCCCGCCCGCCGATCACCACCGCCTCGGCCCCGGCCGGCGCACCGGCCTGCCGGGTCGTGCAGCCGTGCAGGGCGACGGCGTGGCGGACCGCGCCGCAGATCGACTCCGCCCACGGGTCGTCGCAGTTCACCGAGGTCACGTGCAGGACGGCGTTGCCGGAGCCGAGCAGCCCCTCGAACATCCAGTAGTGGTGCAGGCCCTTGCCGTCGGTGCTCGGCTCCAGGGTCGCCGGGTGGTAGCCGGCGACCGCGAGGCACAACTCCGACGTGCCCACCTCGATGCCGCCACCGTGCGGCGCGAGGACCGCCGTCCGCGTCGTCCCGGTCGCGCAGCCGGGCGGCTCGTCCGGGGCGCATCGATGGCAGCAGCGCAGGGCGTACTCGACGCCCTCGACGAGGCCCGCGGTGGCGTACAGCTCGGTGTTGGAACCGTACCGGTCGGTGGGGTGCGCGCGGTGCCGGCTCGGGCGGGGACGGTCCGGATCCCCGGCCCGGTCCTCGGCGGAGGTCACCGCGCGGTGTCGGCGACCGCTTGGGCGAAGACCTCGGAGCGGTGCTCGAAGTTGCGGAACCGCCCGTAGCTGGGCGCGGCCGGCGAGAGCAGCACCACCCCGCCGGACGGGGTGAGCTTGCGGGACAGCCCCACCGCCGCGACCAGGTCCTCGGCGAGCTCGGTACGCACCGCCGGTAACCCGGCCAGCGCCTCGACGATGCGGGGGCCGCTGTCCGGGATGCCGATCACGGTGATCTCCCGCTCGGCCAGGTGCGCGGCGAGCGGGCTGTAGTCCAGCCCCCGGTCGGTGCCGCCGACGATCACCGTCAACGGCCGCCCCTCGTACGCGTCGATCGCGTGCATGGCCGCGTACGGGCTGGTGGCGAGGGTGTCGTCGACGAAGGTGAGGCCGGACGGGTCGGCGATCTCGGTGAGCCGGTGGGCCAGCCCCTGGAACTCGGCGACCGCCACGGCCAGGGTGTCCTTGCGGGCCACCACGTCCACCTCGAGCGCGTCGAGCACGGCCAGCGCCACGCAGAGGTTGCCCTCGTTGTGCCGGCCGACCAGCGGCAGCACGGCGCGCGGGAAGAGCGGCTGCTCGCCCAGGTAAAACCAGGGCGTGCCGTCGGGACCGTTAGCCACGTTCGCGGTGTCCGGCCGGCCGGCGCGCACGGCGGCCCGGTCGCCCAGTTCGAGGGCCAGCCGCGGGTCGGCGCCGTTGACCACCACGGTCCGCGGGCCGTACGCCAGCAGGTTGAGCTTGTCCCGGTAGTACTCCGCCTCGCCGCCGTGCGCGTCGAGGTGCTCGGGGAAGAGCGCGGTGACCACGGCGACGCGGGGCGAGTCGGTCAGGTCGGTGCACTGGTAGCTGGAGAGCTCCAGCACGTACAGGTCCGCCTCGGGCAGGTCCAGGGTGGGCACCCCGATGTTGCCGCCGAAGACGTTCGGCCGGTCGACTGCGGCGAGCAGGTGGCTGATCAGGCTGGAGGTGGTGCTCTTGCCCTTGCTGCCGGTGACCCCGATGGTCCGCTCGGCGTGGTCGGCCATCCAGAGCGCGGTGCCCTGGGTGATCGTGGCCGCCCGCGCCCGCAGCTCCACCATCCACGGGTGGGTGTTCGGCACGCCCGGGGAGCGGACCACCACGTCGGCGGCGGTCAGCCGGTCGAAGCCGGCCTCCCCGGTGATCAGGGGCGCGGCCTCGGCGAGCGGGCCCTCCCAGGGCAGGGTGAGGAAGTTGGCGCTGTCGTCCACGGCGACCAGGCCGGCGGGGCCGTGCGCGGCGATGGCGGTCACGGCGGCCCGGCCCTCGCGGCCGGCCCCCCAGACGGCGACGGTACGTCCGCGCAGGTCAGACAGGCGCACGGGCTCTCTCCTCGGGGGTCTCGACGGCGTGGCACGGGGCACGGTCCGGCGCAGCCGGACACGGCCGGACGAACCAGGGCCTAGTATGGCGTGTGCCCAACGAGCAGCTCCGGCGGATGGACGCCTTCACCTTCCCGTCCTACTCGATCGACCTCGCCACCGGCGAGGCGTTGTTCGACTACAAGCTGACCGGTCCCGACGGTGAGCAGCGGTTCACCGAGGCCATCACCCTGCCGCTGCCCGCCGACCCGCCGTCGGACGAGACCGTGGCCACCCTGGGCCGGGTCCTGGAGCTGCTGCACGTGGTCGCCGGGGTCAGCTACTACAAGGCCGCCGCGCCGCGCCGGCTGGTGCTGCCGGCGCCGCTGGGCGCGGCCGCCGCCGAGCTGGTCACCGCCGTCTACACCAGGGGCCTGGCCGAGTACGCCTACCGCAACCAGCTGCCGCACGTGCTCGAACTGCGCCCGGAGGTGCCCTCCGGCACCGTCTCCCCGGCCCGCGGGTACGACGACTCCGACCGTCGTCCGCTCTCGGCGGTCGGCGGCGGCAAGGACTCCATCGTCAGCCTGGAGGCGCTGCGCCGGGCCGGCTTCGACCCGGTGCCGTTCTCGGTCAACCCGAACCACGTGATCGTCTCGGTGAACGAGGCGTCCGGGCTCACCCCCCTCGCGGCCCGCCGGCGGATCGACCCGGTGCTGTTCGACCTCAACGCGGCCGGCGCGCTCAACGGCCACATCCCGGTCACCGCGATCAACTCGCTGATCGCGGTCGCCACCGCCGTGCTGCACGGGCTCGGGCCGGTGGTGATGTCCAACGAGCGCTCCGCGTCGGACCCGAACCTGATCTGGAACGGTCACGAGATCAACCACCAGTGGTCCAAGGGCGTCGAGGCGGAGGGGCTGCTGCGGGCGGCGCTGGCCGAGCACGCCGGTCTCACCGAGCCGTACTTCTCGCTGCTGCGCTCGCTGTCGGAGCTGCACATCGCCCGGCTCTTCGCCGGGATCGACCGGTACGACGCGGTGGTGACCAGCTGCAACGCCGCGTTCAAGCTGCGCGACGCGAGCGAGCGCTGGTGCCGCGACTGCCCGAAGTGCCGGTTCGTCTTCCTGGCCATGGCGCCGTTCATGCCGCGCGAGCGGGTGGTGCGCATCTTCGGCGGCGACCTGCTGGCCGACCCGGCGCAGATCCCCGGCTACCGGGAGCTGCTCGGCGTCGACGGGCACAAGCCGTTCGAGTGCGTCGGCGAGGTGGAGGAGTCGGTGGTGGCGCTGAGCCTGCTCGCCGAGCAGGAGCAGTGGCGCGACGCCCCGGTCGTCCGCGCCCTGGTCGACGCGGTCCCGGAAACCGCCTGGTCGGCGGCGGCCGGCTCGGACGTCTTCACCCCCGGCGGCCCGAACTTCGTCCCCGCCCCCTACGCCAAAACCCTCACCGCCCTCACCTGACCCCCGTCCCCCTCCCGCACCATCCCCGTTGATCATGAAGTTGTTGCCGCCACACGCCGCGGCGGACGACAACAACTTCATGATCGACAGGACGGCGGGCCGGGGAGGCGCGCAGGGTCAGGGGGTGCGGATGGCGTCGAGGGCGAGCAGGGCGACGTGCAGGGAGAGGCAGGCCTCGACCGAGTCGAGGTCGACGTCGAGGATGCGGGCGATGCGGGCCAGCCGCTCGTAGAACGCCGGCCGGGACAGGTGCGCCGCCGTGGCCGCCGCCGACTTGTTGCGGCCCTGTTCCAGGTACGCCCGCAGCGTGCCGAGCAGCTGGTCGCGGGGGTGCCGGGCGTCGTGGGCGAGCAGCGCGCCGAGTTCCCGCTCGACGAAGGTCTGCACCCGGGGCTCGTCGCGCAGCAGGTGCAGCAGCCCGGCGAGCCCGACGTGGGGTAGCCGGAAGATGGGCAGGTCACGGCGGTCGCGGCGGGCCGCGTCGGCGATCTGCCGGGCCTCGATCAGCGACCGCCGGGCCTCCCGCAGGCCGCCCACCCCGGAGCCGGCGGCGACGATCACCGCGTCCGGCGGCACGGTGCCGGCCACCGTGGGACGGGCCGGGGCGGTGTCGAGCCGGATCCGGCGCAGGGCGGCGGCGAACGCGGTCAGCGCCCGCTCCTCCGCGGCCGGGTCGGGCAGGGCGAGCAGCGCGCCCACCGCCTGGTCGTCGACGGCGCTGGTCAGCCCGGTCAGCTTCGCCTCCCGCAGCGCCTGTCCCACCGCCTCGGCGAGATCCCGCAGCCGCGCCGGGCCGGCCTCCGGGGCCGACTCGGCCGCCACGGTGCTCTCCCCGGCGGCGCCCTCGGCGGCGGGGTCGTCGAGGCGGTGCCGGACCACCACCCCGACCAGGTGCCGGCGTTCCAGCGTGACGCCGAGCGCCCGCGCCCGCAGCGCGACCTCGTCCACCGGGCGGGAGTGGTCGAGCAGGGCGGTGAGGAGGGTGCGGTGGATCTGCCGTTCCAGGCCCTCGGCGTCGCGCCGGATCAGCCGGCCCAGCGCCAGGGTGGAGGCGGCCCGCTCCACCAGGATCGTCAGCCGGGTCGGCGGGGTGCCCGCCGGCCGGCCGCCCAGCGTGGTCCCGGCGGCCAGGTCACCCCCGCCGGGCCAGCGCAGCAGCAGCCGACCCCAGTCCTGCCCCCGCGCGCCGACGGTGGTCACCAGCCAGCCGCTGTCGGAGTCGTACGCGGTGCGCCCGGCGGGACGGATCCGCCGGGAGTGCTGCTCCCAGCCGTCCAGCAGCAGCTCGGCGCTCTCCCCCGCCGGGTCGTACGCGAGCACCTGCCGGGACAGGTTCTCCAGCACCACCGGGCAGCCGGCCAGCTCGGCGGCCTGCCGGACCACCTCGGCCGGGCCGGCGCCTTCGACCGACAGCTCGGTGAAGCGCTGGTGGATCTCCTCGGTGGCCCGCAGCTCGGTGAGCTGGGCGTCGACGATCAGCGCGTGCACCGCCTCGGTGATCCGGACGAACGGGGTGGCCCGGCGCAGCTCGACCAGGGGCAGGCCGCGCCGCTCGGCGGCGGCCGCCATCACCCGGGGCACCCCGCTGACGTACCGGCGGCCCAGCTCGACCACCAGCCCGGAGACGCCGACGTCGGCCAGGTCGCCGATGAAGGCGCGCAGGCCGGCGTCGTCGGCGGGCAGCCCGATACCGGTGGTGAGCACCAGCTCGCCGCCGCCGAGCAGGGTGGCGATGTCGGGCACCTCGGCGACGTGCACCCAGCGGACCGGCGCGTCCAGGCCGGCGTCCCCGGCGACCAGGCGCGGCGCGCCGTGGCGGACCGGGTCCAGGGCGAGGACCTCACGCACGGTAGGGAACACGGGCGACACGCTACCGTCCGTGACTCCGTCCGACGACAGCCCGCCCCGCCCCGACGGTCACCAGCTCGCGGTCCAGCCGTACCAGCCACCGCCGAGGGGCCAGAACATCGGCGACTCGAAGGAACCGTTGTGCAGGGAAGGGCTGGGGCCGCCCGGCAGGTAGGCGAAGCCGGCGTCGTTGAAGAAGGCCCCATTCTTCTCGTAGAAGATGACCCCGCCGGGCACGAGATAGGCGGTGGTGATCCGGTAGCTGCCGATCCGGGCCGGCGCCTCCACCCGGTCGAACGTCGTCGCCGCAGTCGACTCGGGGAGGCGGGCCGCGACCGCCTCGAACGCGCCCCGGCTCAGCTCCCAGCGGGATTGCAGCGGGGCCCGTGTCACCAGCAGGGTCAGGGTGACGGCCGCCATCACCGGGGCGACGAGCAGCCACCACGGCCACGTCCGGCCGGCACGGTGGGACAACTGCGCCCCGACGGTCCAGAGCAGTGCCGCCACGGCGAGCACGGTGAGGCCGATCAACGCGACGATCACCGAGAAGCCCGGAACGCTGAACGCCCAGAGCAGGATCAGCGCCCCGCAGCCCCCGACCGCGTGAGCGGTCCACACCACGCGACGGAGGCTCGCGGCCAGGCTCACGCCGCGACCCTACCGGCGCGGTGGCCGGCCGTGGGGGCTCAGAACGGGTCGTCGCGGCCCAGCTCCCAGCAGGCCACCGCGGTGGCGGCGGCGACGTTGAGCGAGTCGACGCCGCGGCGCATCGGGATGACCACCCGGGCGTCGCTGGCCTCCATCGCCGCCCGGGTCAGCCCGGCGCCCTCCGCGCCGAGCAGCAGCGCGGCACGGGCCCGCTGGGCGGCGTCGAGGCGCTGGATGGGCACGGCGTCCGGGGCCGGGGTCATCGCCAGCACGGTGAAGCCGGCCGCCCGTACCTCGGCCAGCGCGTCGGGCCAGGGCTCCAGCTTCGCGTACGGGACGGCGAAGACCTCGCCCATGCTGACCCGTACGCTGCGCCGGTAGAGCGGGTCGGCGCAGGTCGGCGAGAGCAGCACCGCGTCCACGCCGAGCCCGGCCACCGCCCGGAAGATCGCGCCGAGGTTGGTGTGGTTGTTGACGTCCTCCAGGATCACCACCCGGCGGGCGGTGGCCAGCACCTCGGCGGCGGCCGGCAGCGGCTTGCGGCGGAACGAGGCGAGCACGCCCCGGTGCACGTGGAAGCCGGTGGCCCGCTGGAGCACGTCCGGGGTGGCGGCGTAGACCGGCGCGTCGCCGGTGTCGAGGTCGGCGACCTGGTCGACGCGCTTGGCGTCCACCAGGTACGACCGGGCCGGGTAGCCGGCGCGCAGCGCCCGCCGCAGCACCAGCTCCCCCTCGGCGATGAAGAGCCCGTGCGGGGGCTCCCAGCGGGTACGCAGCTCGACGTCGGTCAACGCGCGGTAGTCGGCGATCCGGTCGTCGTCGGGGTCGGTGATCTGGTGGACGGGCACGGCGACGATTCTGCCGGGTGCCCGTGGCGCGGTGGCCGGGGCGGGTCGCCGGGGCGACCCGGGCCACCCTCACCCCGCCGCACGCTCATAGCGCAGCAGCACGGTCCGGCCGTCGAAGACGCGCGACCCGGCCAGCCGCAGGTCCAGCCGCTCCGGGCCGCCGGGGAAGACCGGCCGGCCGCCGCCGAGCAGGACCGGGTGCACGATCACCTGGTACTCGTCGATCAGGCCGAGCGCGGTCAGCGCGGCGGCGGCGCCGGAGCCGCCGGTGAGCAGCAGGTCCCCGCCGGGCTGCTCCTTGAGCGCGGTGATCTCCTTGGCGAGGTCGTCGCCGCCGACCACCTGCGCGTCCCACTCGGCCCCGGTGAGCGTCCGGGAGACGACGACCTTCGGGGTCCGCCGCCAGATCGGCGCGAAGGCCAGGTCGTGCGGGTCCGTCGACATCGACTCGGCGCGCGGCCAGTACCAGGACATCATCTCCCAGACCTTGCGCCCGTAGGCGAAGGCGCCGGCCCGGTCGGTCAGCTCCAGGGAGTACGCGGACAGCTCCGGCCCCATCGACGGCCAGTCGAACTCGCCGTTCGGGCCCTCGATGAAGCCGTCGAGGGACTGGTGGACCCAGTGCACGACCTTGCGCATGATCTCTCCTCACGCCCGGGCGCCCCGGTGGGCGCTCTCCGGGTGGGTCGGAGCGGGGCACCGGTTCCCGACAGCTCGGCGGAGATTTTCTTGCCCGGGCCGGCTAGCGTGCCGGGGCATGGCCCGTCCCGTGATCATCGCGCTGCTCGGGGTCGACGGCTCGGGCAAGTCGACGCAGGCCCGGGCGCTGGCCCGGCGGCTGTCCGAGCGGGGTGTCCCGGCGACGTACTTCGAGAACGCCGGCGGCCGCCCGGTGTGGAACCGGCTGGCCCACCGGCTCGGGCGGCGCGACGGCGGGCATCTGTTCGGCCGGCGCCTCTACCCGGCGCTGGAGGCGGCGGTGCGCTGGCTGGCCGTGGCCCGGGCGGTCGCCGGGGTCCGGCTGACCGGCCGGGTGGGCGTGATGGACCGCTGGACCTGGTGCCAGTACGTGATCATGCGAGCCCGGGGCGACCGGGGCGTCCGGCTGGTCCGGGCGGCGTACGCGCTCTTCCCCCGTCCCGACCTGGTCTGCTTCCTGGCGGTGTCGCCCGCGCTGGCGCAGCGGCGGGTGCACGAGCGGGGCATCGACACCGAGGAACTGGGCCACCTGGCCGCGCTCGACGCCGCCTACCGGGCGCTGCCGGAGTTCACCGACTTCCGGGTGCTCGACGGCGAGGCCGACCCGACCGCGGTCGCCGCCGCCCTGGACCGGCTGGTCCGGCCGCTGGTCACCGGCGGGTCCGGGGACCGGGCGCGACCCGGCGGCTAGAGCGGTGTCCACTAACGTTCGCCGGGTTCGCCGCCCCTTCAAGGAAATGTCGTAGGGGTGGTGTTGGGTTCGGTTCGTGCCTCGTCGTCGGGATCCGTCCGCGCCGCCGGTCGTGCATCGCACCGCGCGCGTCGCGGTGCGGGTGACATCGGGGCAGCGGCGGCGGTGCTTCGGGCTGCTCCGCTCCGCTGGTGACGTGTGGGCGTGCGTGCTGGAGGTCAACGCCTGGCGGCGCCGCCGTAGGGACGCGCCGTTGGTCGGTTATCAGCAGTTGTGCCGGGAGTTGGCGGCGTCCGGGCCGGGCACGTTCGCCGAGCTTGACTCCACGGGTGCCCGGTCGGTGTTGCGCCGGTTTTCGGATGCGTGGTTCGCGGCGGCGAAGCGCCGCAACGGCGGTGACCTGTCGGCGCGGTTCCCGCGTCGCCGACGTGGGTTGGTGCCTGTGCGCTGGTATCACGGCACGTTCACCCGCCGGAGGGTGCGCATCCCCACCGCCAAAGGCACCCCGCCGCTATGGGTCCGACTGGGGCGAGACCTGCCCTATCCGGTGGAACAGATCCGGTCGATCACCCTGCTCTGCGAGGGCGGCCGGCTGTTCCTCGACGTCACCGCCGCAGTCGCCGTCACGACCTACCCGCCCGGTGAGGAGCCGGATCCGGCCCGGGTGGCCGGGGTGGATCTGGGGATCATCCACCCCTACGCAGTAGCCGGCCCCGACGGGGAGGGGCTGTTGGTGTCCGGGCGGGCGATCCGCGCCGAACACCGCATGCACCTCGCCGACACCAAAGCCCGCCGCCGCGCCGTCGCCCGCCGGGCACCCAAGCCAGGTGAGCGGGGATCCCGGCGGTGGCGGCAGCACCGCCGCCGGGCACGCCTCGTGGAGGGTCGGCATCGGCGGCGGGTCCGCCAGGCCCAGCACGAAGCCGCCCGCACCGTCGTGTCCTGGTCGGTGCGCCAACGCGTCGGTGTGCTGCACGTCGGCGACCCCCGCGGGGTGCTCGACCTGCCTACCGGGCGGCGGCACAACCTGCGGCTGCGGCAGTGGCAGATCGGCCGGCTCATCCAGGTCCTCACCGAAAAGGCCACCCTGGCCGGCATCACCGTCCGGCTCGTCGACGAACGCGGCACCTCCTCCACCTGCCCCACCTGCCGACGGCGGGTACCGAAACCCCGAGGGCGGACCCTGTCCTGCCCACACTGCAGATTCTCCGGCCACCGCGACCTCGTCGCGGCCGCCACCATCGCCACCCGCACCCCGGGCGGCGGACCCACCACCAAGACAGCCGCCGTGCTGCCCCAGGTGGTCACGCACCGTCGAGCAGGCCGCCACCTACCCGGCGCCGGCCAGTCCCGACGTGACCCCCGCCGCCCCACGCACCACCAGCGGCGTAAGGGTCAAGTTGGCCCGCGGAGGCCCGCCCCACCACCCGGAGGGGAGTCGCTCGCCGCCACGGCGAGGATCCACAACACCCACCGCAAATCCGGTGAACGTTAGTGGACACCGCACTAGGCGATCGTCCTGCCGCCTCCCGGCCCCGGCCCGCCACGCTCCCGCTCCAGCAGCGCCTTCAGCCGGGCCAGGTCCTTCCGGTTCGCCCGGCGCATCGCCGCCGCCATCACCGGGGCGGTCACCGTCGCGAAGCCGCGGGGCTCGCCACGGTTGCGCAGGGTCATCCGGGTGCGCCCCTGGCCCTGCGGTTCCCAGCGGTAGGTCGTCTCCATCGGAAACGGACCCTGCGCGGTCCGCATGACGAGCCGCTCGCCGGGAACCAGTTCGACGATCTCGTACGTGTAGGCCAGCCGCCGACCGAGGAAATGCGCGACGAAGGCGAGACGGGACCCGACCCGCAGTGGCGGAGGCGTGCGCCACTCCACCGACTCGATGTTCACGTACCAGGTGGGAGCGTTGCCGGGGTCGCCCGCGTACGCCGCCACGTCGGCGACCGGCCGGTCGATCACGATCTCCGTCACCACGTCCACTGCCATGGCGGCACTCCCCTCGGCGGGCATCCCTCGTCCGGGGCCCACGGTGGCGGTTCCGGCGCGGGCGGCCGCCCCTCATTCTGGCCGCCCTCCGGTCACGGCGCCCGCGCTACGGGGAACCCACGACTCGGATCGACAGCACCGACCTAGGCTTCGATCATGGAGTACCGACTGGTCGACCGGCTGCCCACCGTCGAGGAGTTCGTCGCGGTGACCGGCGCCGTCGGCTGGGCCGACGCATACGACCCGGCGGCGATCCCCGCCTCGCTGGCCGCCTCGCTGCACGCGGTGGTGGCGGTGGAGGGCGACCGGGTGATCGGGCTGGGCCGGCTGATCGGCGACGGGGCGATCTACTACTACCTGCAGGACCTCGCCGTGGTGCCGGAACGGCAGCGCCGGGGGGTGGGGGCCGCCATCCTCGGTCGGCTGGAGGAGTGGATCGCCGGCCGCGCCTCGGCGCGCACCTTCGTGGGGCTCTTCGCCGCGGGTGGGTCGGTCGCCCTCTACCGGCGCTTCGGCTACGCCGTCCACGAGGACATGACCGGTATGTTCCGGGTCGGCCCGCGCCGCACCTCCTGACCCGGTGACGGTCACCGTCCCCGAGCGGGGAACGGTGACCGTCCACGATCGTGCGGCCGGGTGTCAGCCCCGGCGGTTCTGCAGCCAGCGCAGGATGTCGTCGGGGATCTCCTGCTCGCGCCTCGGCTCGTCCGGGCGGGGCGCCGGCTTCGGCTGGGGGCGCTGTGGGTTGCCGGCCCGCTCGCGGCTCGGCGCGGTGAAGTCGCGGACCGGCTGGCCGTCGACCGCGGCGCGGATGGTCCGGGCGACCGCGTCGATCACCTTGCTCTGCACCGCGGCGCCGACGGCGTCGCTCGGGTCGTCCGGGTTGGCGGCGATCCCGGCGACCGCCACCTGCGGGGTGAACCCGACGAAGGTCTCGGTGGCGTTCTTCTCCGAGCTGCCGGTCTTGCCGGCGACCGGCCGGCCCACGATCCGGCTCACCCCGGTGGCCGTGCCGCCGTCGCACTGCGCGTACGCGGACTGCTGCCCGACCGGGCAGCGCGCCGCGTCGGTCGCGGCCCGGGCGATGTCGGCCTCCAGCACCCGCTTGCAGGACGGCTGGCCGACCGGCACCTTCGTGCCGTCCGGCGCGGTCACCGACATCACCGGGGTCGGGGCGCAGTACGTCCCCTCGGCGGCCACGGTGGCGTACGCGTTGGCCAGGTCGAGCGGGGTGGTGGCGGCCACGCCGAGGGTGAACGCGCCCCAGTCGGCGGCGTCGTTCGCGGCGAAGTCGGCGTCGGCCTCGGCGCGGAAGGTGATGCCCAGCCGCTGCGCCATCTCCACCACCTTGTCCTGGCCGACCTGCTCGGCCAGCCAGACGAAGTAGGTGTTCACGGAGCGGCCGAAGCCGTCCCACATCATCCGGTAGCCGTCCATCCGCTCCGGGTTCGCGTTGGCCGGGCACCACCTGCCGTCGCAGCTGCCCTCGCCCTCGGCGGCGTACCGGGTGGGCAGGCGGCTGGGGGCGTCGAAGCCGGTGGCGAGGGGCTTGCCGGCCTCCAGCGCGGCGAGCATGGTGAACATCTTGAAGGTCGAGCCGGCCTGGTAGCCCTCGACGCCGCCGCCGCCGGAGATCAGCGGGTTGACCGTCTCGTTCTCCGCCACGCCGTACCGGCGGTTGACCGCCATCGCCAGCACCCGGCCGGTGCCCGGCTCGACCGCCGCGATCGGCACCGCCCGCGCGTCGTCGTCGGCGTACACCTTGCGGGCCTGGCTGGCCGCGGTGGCCTGCACGTCCGGGTCGAGCGAGGTGACCACCCGGTAGCCGCCCCGGCGCAGCGCCTGCTCCCGCTCCTCGGCGGTGGCGCCGAACGCGGGCTGCTCCAGCCACCACCGGCGCAGGTAGTCGCAGAAGAAGCCGGCGTCGTCGGTCCGGGTGGCCACGCAGCCGTTGGGCTGGGCGGTCGGCCGCAGGGTGGGCTTCTCGGCCCGGGCCTGCGCCCCCTGGGCCTCGGTGATCACGCCGGTGGCGACCATCGCGTCGAGCACGTACCCGCGCCGGGTCAGCGCCGCCTCGGCGTCGCCGTCGATCGGGCTGTACTCGTCGGGCGACTGGACCAGGCCGGCGAGCAGGGCGGCCTCGCCGAGGGTCAGGTCCGCCGGGGCCTTGCCGAAGTAACGCTGGCTGGCCGCCGCGACGCCGTACGCCCCGGAACCGAAGTACGCGATGTTCAGGTAGCGGTTGAGGATCTCGTCCTTGCTGAGGGAGTCCTCCAGCGCGGTGGCGTACCGGATCTCCTGAAGCTTGCGCCCGACGGTCTGCTCGGTGGCGGCCTGCCGCTCCCCGGCGGTGCGGCTGGGATCGGTCTTGAGCACGTTGCGGACGTACTGCATGGTCAGCGTCGAGCCGCCCTGCGCCGAACCGCCGGTCAGGTTGGCGACGACGGCACGGGCCAGGCCGCGCAGGTCGGCCCCGCCGTGCGAGTAGAAGCGCCGGTCCTCGGCGGCGACGATCGCCTGCCGCATCACCGGGGCGATCTCGGCCAGCGGCACGTCCGTGCGGTTCACGTCGTAGAACGTGGTGAGCAGCGTCGTGCCGTCGTTGGCGTAGAGGTAGGACCGCTGCGGGGTGGCCGGCGTGCGCAGCGCCGCCGGCAGCTCGTCGTACGCCCCGAGGGCCGCCTTGGTCACGGTGCCCGCGAGCAGGTTGCCCGGCAGCGCGGCGACCGCGAGGACGAGGCCGGCCAGCAGGCCGGCGAGCAGCACGGTGAAGAGCCGCGACAGCGGCGACCGGGGTCGGGGCATGGTGTCCAGGATTGCCAGCAATTCGTGAAGCGGGCCACCCCGGCACGCGATTGTCAGCTAACTCACCGTGACCTGCCAGCCATCTCCCCGCCCCACACCCCTGGCGTCCCCGCTCCGCCCTGTCATCCCCTCTGCACCCCCGCGCCCCCCGCACCCCCATCACGGCCCTCGTGTCCCCGCCCGCCCGACTGCCTAGCGTTGATCAAGAGGTTTGCGTCAGCTGGCGGCCATTCCCCGACACAAACTTCTTGATCAACCGGCGAAGGCGGGCGCTGGCTCGGGGCGGGGGCGGGGGGGTCAGGCGGCGGGGAGGGGGCCCGGGGGGCCGCTGGTCGAGGTGGGGACGCTGGCGGTGGCGGCGTCGCGGGCGATCGCGGCGGGGACCAGCCGGCCGGAGCGGTAGCCGATCCCGATGCCCGAGATCAGGACGAAGATGGCGCCGAAGGTCTGCAGCGAGCCGATCAGCGCGCCGCCGAGGCCGAGCAGCGGGGCGGCGATCATGAGCATCACGCCGTCACCCATCGAGAACATCCCGGAGCGGGCCACCGACCAGCCGGTGAACAGCCAGCCGGCGCTGTAGAAGGTGGCGCCGACCAGGACCAGCATCCGGGCTGTCGTGCCGAAGACCGGGGTCTGCTCGGCCAGCCCGGCGAAGGGCAGCATCAGCACGGTGCCGGCGATGCTGACCAGCAGCCCGGTGACGGCCACCTTGCGGTCGCGGGTGGCGGCGAGCAGCCCGGTCAACGCCAGCAGGGCGAGCAGGCCCAGCCAGACCGCGGCCACCCAGCCCACCAGGTAGAGCGGCCGGCCGTCGGCCGGGTACGGGTCGTTGCCCACCCCGCCGTCGCTGGCCATCGCCACCACGCCGTACAGCACCGCGTACGCGGGCAGCAGCCACACCGACGCGCGGGCGAAGCGCCGCAGCGACCACGCCCAGCTCGCGTTGGTGGCCGGCGCCGCGGGACCCGGGTCGCCGACGAAGGGCAGCACCCCGAACCCCCCACCGGTACGGCGGGTGCCCAGCGGGCCGGCGGGATCGTGCGCGCCGGGGACGGGGGTGCTGGAGAAGAGCCGCTTCGCCGGGTCCATGGTCACCTCGCTCGCTCCGACGGGCGGCGCGGGGACGCATCCGGCGCCCCGGCTCCTGTCCACCACCCGTCCATCAGACCGATCGTGGCAGGCGCCGGGACGCCGTATGAGTGTTTCTCGCATTTGCCGTCCGGGGTCGGACGGCGCTCGGATCAGCCGCGGGCGCGCTGGTCGGCCGGGTCGTTCACCAGGCTCTCCGGCGAGACCGGCTCCGGGGCGGGCAGCCCCTGCGGGGCCTTGCCGCCGGTGGCCTGCGCCTCGGCGACGCGTACCTCGTCGTGGATCGCCTGGGCGGCGGTGGCCGCCGCCCGGGCGGCCTCGGCCGCCTCGCGCTCGACCTCGCTGGCGGTGTTGGAGGCCTCCGGCGTCGGCTCGTCGCCGACCATCCGGCTCAGCCCGCCGAGCGCCCCGCCCATGCCCTCCAGGGCCTTGGTCAGCTCGGCCGGGACGATCCAGACCTTGTTCGCGGTGCCGTTGGCGATCTGCGGCAGCGCCTGGAGGTACTGGTAGGCCAGCACCTTCTGGCTCGGGTTGGCCTGGTGGATGGCGTCGAAGACGGTACGGATCGCCTTGGCCTGACCCTCCGCCTGGAGGATCCGGGCCTGCCGGTCACCGTCGGCGCGCAGCACCGCGGACTGCTTGTCACCCTCGGCGGTGAGGATCTGCGACTGCTTGTGCCCCTCCGCGGTCAGGATCGCCGCCCGGCGGTCCCGCTCGGCACGCATCTGCTTCTCCATCGAGTCCCGGATGCTCGCCGGCGGCTCGATCGCCTTGATCTCCACCCGGGTGACCTTGATGCCCCAGCGCCCCGTGGTCTCGTCCAGCACCCCGGAGAGGTGCCGGTTGATCTCCTCCCGGCTGGTCAGCGCCCGCTCCAGGTCCAGCGAGCCGATCACGTTACGCAGCGTGGTGACGGTGAGCTGCTCGATGGCCTGGATGAAGTTGGCGATCTCGTAGGTGGCCCGGACCGCGTCGACCACCTTGTAGTAGAGGACCGTGTCGATCGACACGACCAGGTTGTCCGAGGTGATCACCGGCTGCGGCGGGAAGCTGACCACCTGCTCGCGCATGTCGACCTTGGTACGCACCGCATCGATGAACGGGACCAGCAGGTTCAGGCCCGGGTTCAAGGTGCGCTTGTACTTTCCGAGCCGCTCCACCACGTCCTGACGCTGCTGCGGCACGATGCGTACCGCCTTGACCAGCGTCACCACGACGATCAGGGCCACGGCCACCAACAGGACCGCTGCAAACTCCATACCGCTCACCTTTTCGCTTCCGGCAGCTCGCCGGGGGAGGAAATGTCGTCCTGCCACACCAGGGCGGTGGCGCCCCGGACCTTGATCACCTGCACCCGCTCACCGGGCTCGAACGACTGCGTCGCGTCGAACGGCCGGGCGCTCCACAGCTCACCGTCGATCTTGACCAGGCCGTGCCCGTCGTCGACCCGCTCCAGCACCAGCGCGGTGGCGCCCTCCAGCGCCTCCACCCCGAACGCCTGCTCGCCGGTCTCCAGCGCGCTGCGCGCGTGCCGGGCGATGACCGGCCGGACCAACGCCACCGAGAGCACCGACACGGCGGCGAACACCAGCGCCTGCACCGGGACCGGGGCGCCCAGCGCGGCGGCCCCGGCGGCGGCGAACGCGCCGGCCGCGAACATGATCAGAAAGAACGTCGTCGTGAAGATCTCGGCGACGCCCAACAGCACACCCAATACGACCCACACCACGGCGTCCACCAGTCAATCGTGACACGCCGACGCACGCCGCGCCGACCCCCATGATCAGTAAGCTCGCCGGGGTAGGCCACGACCGACCGAGGAGAACGCCGTGCCCCTGCTGCCCGAGACCGTCCGCCGGGCCGACGCACTGGTGGCGCAGGCGCAGTCCACCGGCCGCGCGCCGTCGCTGGTGCTGGGTGTCGTCCGCGACGGGACGCTGGCCCACCTCGCCACCGCCGGGGACCACCCGCGTCCCGACGCCGACCTGCAGTACCGGCTCGGCTCGATCAGCAAGACCATGACGGCCACCCTGGTCATGCAGCAGCGCGACGCCGGTCGGCTCGCCCTGGACGATCCGCTGGAGCGGCACCTGCCCGGCACGCCGGTCGGCGCGCTGACCCTGCGCCAGCTCCTCGGGCACGCCGGCGGGCTGCAACGCGAGCCGGACGGGCAGTGGTGGGAACGGACCGAGGGCGGCGACCTGGCCACGCTGGTCGCCGGGCTGACCCCCGAGAAGATTGCGTACCCGCCGCACCGGGCGTACCACTACTCCAACCTGGCGTACGGGCTGCTCGGCGGGGTGCTGGAACGGATCACCGGCACGCCCTGGGCGGAGCTGACCCGGGAGCGGCTCCTGACGCCGCTCGGCATGCATCGCACCACCTACGACGCCACCGAGCCGTACGCCCGCGGCTACGTGGTGCACCCCTGGCACGACACGCTGCGGGAGGAGCCCCGTACCGACACCGGGGCGATGGCGCCGGCCGGGCAGCTCTGGTCCACGGTGGCGGACCTGGCCCGCTGGGCGGCGTTCCTCGCCGACCCCGTGCCGGCCGTGCTCGCCCCGGAGACGCTGACCGAGATGTGCGCGCCCGTGGTGATCAGCGACCCGGACTCGTGGACCGGCGGGCACGGCCTCGGAATGGAGCTCTACCGGGAGGGCGACCGGGTCTACGTCGGACACGGCGGCTCGATGCCCGGGTACGTCGCCGCGCTGGCCGTGCACCGCCCGAGCCGTACCGCCGTGGTCGGCTACGCCAACGCGTACGGCCTGCGCTCGGCCCACCTCGGCGGGCTCGCCCGGCAACTGCTCACCCTGGTGCTCGACACCGAGCCCGAGCCGGTGACGCCGTGGCGGCCGGCCGCCGCGCCGCCGGCCGGGGAACTGGCCGAGCTGACCGGCCGCTGGTGGTGGATGGGCGTCGAGTTCGAGTTCCGCGCCGACCCGGCGGGCGAGCTGTGGGCCGGCCGGGTCGGCGAGCCGGTGCTCCGGTTCACCCCCGAGGGCCCGGACCGCTGGCGGGGCCGCACCGGCGCCCAGGACGGCGAGCTCCTCACCGTCGTCCGCGACGAGGCCGGCCGGGCGGTCGCCCTCGACATCGCCACGTTCGTCTTCACCCGCACCCCCGACCAGGAGCCCTGAGCGCCGGTCCGGACCCGGGCAGGCGGCCTCCTTGCCGGGATCGGGACGAAGGAAGCCGGCCGGGATCGGCGAGGACACCGCCCGGCACTCGGAGGACGCCGCCAGGGCAAGCTGCTGTGGCGTCGTCCCGGCAGAAGATGGCCTGTGGCGGACTACGAACCTGACGACGCAGACGACTCACTCGCCTGAATCGTTCACGTCATCAGGTTCGTAGCGTCGCGGACCCTTGTGGCATACCCGGAGCTGCCCGACCTGCTCGATGACGGCTGCCGGACGCGGCGCTCCCAGCCCGGCGCCAGTTCGCCTGGGCGAGCGGCCATCGGAGGACATGACGGCTCAGGGCCGCCGCACCCCGCCAGAAGCAGGACCGGCGCCATGCGACCAACCGCCAACAGGCGGCGGCAAAGGGCGAGGGGGCGGGCGGTCAGCCGGGCTCGGTGACGAAGTCGATCAGGCGTTCCATCGCGTTGATCAGCGGCGTCTCCACGTCGGCGAAGCTGTCGACGCGGGACAGGATGTGCCGCCACATGTCCGCCGGCTCGGCCACCCCGAGCGCCGCGCAGACGCCCTCCTTCCAGGGCCGCCCCGGCGGCACCACCGGCCACGCCGCGATGCCCAGCGCCGCGGGCTTCACGGCCTGCCAGACGTCGACGTACGGGTGGCCGGTGACCAGCACGTGCGGCGAGGTGACCTTCGCCACGATCCGGCTCTCCTTGGAGCCGGGCACCAGGTGGTCGACCAGCACCCCGAGCCGCCGGGTCGGTCCGGGGCCGAAGTCGCGCACCTCGGCGTCGAGGGCGTCGATGCCGTCCAGGGGCTCGACCACCACGCCCTCGATCCGCAGGTCGTCACCCCAGATCCGCTCCACCAGGGCGGCGTCGTGCACGCCCTCCACCCAGATCCGGCTCGCCTTGGCCACCTGCGCTCGGACGTTGTCGAGAGCGATCGAACCGGAGGCGGTCCGCCGCCGGGCCGCCGGCACCGGGGCGCGGGTCGGACGGCGCAGCGTCACCGGCCGGCCGTCGAGCAGGAACGCCGCCGGCAGCAGCGGGAAGTTGCGCCGCCGACCGTGCCGGTCCTCCAGCACCACCGCACCGGACTCGAACCCGACCACCGCGCCACAGAAGCCGGAGTCGGCGTCCTCGACCACCAGGTCCGGCTCGGCGTCGACCTCCGGGGTCACCTTCCGCCGCCGCCAGTCCCCCGCCAGCACGTCCTCGCCGTATCGCCGCGCCATGTCGATCAAACTAACCGCCGCCCCGGCGCGCCGCCCGCCGACGCGCCGCCGCACCCGCTCCGGCCCGGCCCGAGCCCGGCCCGAGCCCGAGCCCGTCGATCATGAAGTTATCGCCCCGACACGCCGGGCGGCGTCAAGTGGTGAGTGCAATCGTCAGGGCGCGATGAGTTGAGCCAGGCGCTGGGTTGGGGTTGCCCAGCTCAGCGTCTGGCGGGGGCGGGTGTTCAGTTCGTGGGCGACTTC
>NZ_JAGPYL010000061.1:0-39897 GCF_018070095.1 Micromonospora sp. U56 | reverse complement strand
CGCGCGCCGGGGCGTACCCGTGGACTGGCGGGTCGCGGACGTCACCGCGGACGCTCCCGAGCCCGGCCGGTACGACCTGGTGCTGGTCGCCTACCTGCACCTGCCCGCGGCCGCGCTGGCGACGGTGCTGGCCGGGGCGCGCGACGCGCTGCGGCCCGGCGGCACGGTGGTGGTGGTCGGGCACGACCGGGCCAACCTGGAGGGCGGGGTGGGCGGCCCGCGCGAGCCGGCGATCCTGCTCACCCCAGAGGAGGTGACCGCCGGTCTCGACGGGCTGCGGGTGCGGCGGGCGGAGACGGCCCGCCGCCCGGTGACCGTTGACGGCGACACCGTGGACGCGCTCGACACGGTGGTGGTGGCGACCCGGCCGGCCTGACTGCCGGGTGGGGGCACCGGAGAGCGCGCCCGGCCGGTCAGGGTCGCGGGATGAGCCGGACCCGACCGGTAGCATCCCGCACGGACGGTGGCGGCGAGGAGGCCGGGTGGGCGCGCGATTCGAGGAACTGGCCTGGCGGGAGACCCCGATCGGCGAGATCAGCCTGCGCCGGCGCCGTGACCCGGCGCTCGACGTCGACGTGTACGAGGTGAAGCTCGACGACGACTTCCTGATGTCCAGCCTCTTCCCGGTGGCGGAGATCGAGCTGGCCCGGTTGGGTCTGGCCCCGCTGACCGGGGACGCCCTGGACGTGGCGGTCGGCGGCCTCGGCCTCGGCGACACCGCGCGGACCGCGCTGGAGGACCCCCGGGTGCGCTCGCTGGTGGTGGTCGAGGCGATCGAGGACGTCATCGACTGGCACCGCCGGCAGCTGTTCCCCTTCGCCGCCGGGCTGGCGCCCGACCCGCGTACCCGGTTCGTGCGGGCCGACTTCTTCGCCGCCGTCGCCGGCGGCACCGGCCTCGACCCGGCGGATCCGGACCGCCGGTTCCACGCCGTGCTGCTGGACGTGGACCACTCGCCGCGGCACGTCCTGCACCCCAGCCACGCCCCCTTCTACCGGCCGGACGGGCTGCGCCGGCTGGCGGACCTGCTGCACCCGGACGGAGTGTTCGCCCTCTGGTCGGACGACCCGCCGGACGAGGAGTTCGGCCGGGTGCTGGCCGAGGTGTTCCCGACCTCGCAGGCCCACGTCGTCCGCTTCGCCAATCCGTTGACCGGCGGCGAGAGCGCCAACACCGTCTACGTCGCCCGACGCTGACCGGCGGTTCCGGGTCCGGCTCCGGCATGTCCGGCCGGTCAGGGGGAAGGCGTCCGGACAGTCGATCAGGGAGGCGAAGATGCGGACCGTGCTCTGGATCGTCGGCATCATCGGCGGCGCGCTCGTCCTGCTGGGGTTGCTCCTCGAGGCCGTCCGCTGGTTGGTGATCATCGGGGCGATCGCGCTGGTGGTGGTGATCGTGCTGGCGTTCGTGCGAGGCCGGCAGCTGATGCGACAGCACTCCCCCGGTCGCCGGTAGGCGGCCCGCCCGGCGGCGGCCGCGGCCGCGTACGGGCACGCGAACGGGCTGTCAGGTATCGGACAGATCGCAACCCGACGTGGTGGTCGAGGGTTTCCCCGTCACATCGTCCGGAGCACCCGGACCGACCACGGGGAGATACCGATGACCCACCTCGCTCGACGCAGGATGCTGGCGGCGGCCACCGCCGGGCTGCTGTCCGCCGCGCTCGGCGTCGCCACCGCGCCGGCGACCGCCGCACCGCGGACGGCCACCGCCAGCGCCTGCAAGCTGTTCACCCTGCCCTACCCCGCCGATGTCTACCGCGCCGACGCGCAGGCCATCGACCGGACCGGCCGGTTCATCGCCGGCACCGCCCTGCGGAGGGGTGAGGACAGCAACCAGCTCCTGCTGCTGCTCTGGAAGCGCGGGCGGCTCACCACGATCGAGTCGCCGCTCGCCGACACCGTGGCGGACGTCAACACCGCCGGCACGGTCGTCGGTTACGGCTGGATCGACGCCAAGATCCGGCCGTGGATCCTGCGCGACGGCGCCGTCGCACTCCTCCCGTCGCCGCCCGGCGGCGCGGAGCCGACGGCGATCAACGGAGCGGGAGACATCGTCGGCCACGGGGTGGACTCCGACACCGGCGACCTCTTCCCGGTGCGCTGGCCGGCCGCCCGGCCCGGCACGTTCGAGGTGCTCGACGCCCCGGCCGGCGCCACGCCGCAGGGCATCACGGAAGACGGCACCATCGTCGGCACCGCCGGCGAATTCGCGGCCTGGACCGGCTGGGTGCGATACCCGGACGGACGCCTCCAGGCCCTGACCGTGCCGGGCGCCCGCAGCACCAACGTCGACGCGGCACAGGGCCACTGGGCGATCGGTCGGGTCAGCCTCGGCGGCGCCAACCAGGTGAGGGTGCGCTGGGACCTGCGCGACGGCTCCTGGTCGCGACTCGCCGACGAGCTGAACTGGTTGGGTGACGTCAACAAGCGCGGGACGGTGGTCGGCGGCGACCGCATCGCCCGCGGCGGCGGCTCCCGCCTGCTGCCCGGGGGCGGAGCAGGGGTCGGCGTCGGCGCGCGGGCCATCTCGGACACCGGCACGGTGGTCGGCTTCCGCAACGACGGCCGGGTGACGCCGGTGCGCTGGACCGGCTGCTGACCGACCGGCGGGCGCCCGGTCGGACCGTCGGCGGCGCGGGTGTCCCGCCCGCGCCGTCGGCGGCAGCCCGACCGGGACCCGCAACCGAGCCGAGCGCTTAGGAACCATACCTACGGGGGCGTAGGTTACTGGTAGGTAGGTTAGGCTGAACACGGATGCGCCCCGTCGTGATCGACCGGGCGGACCGTCGTGCCCAGCGAGGGGAGACCCGATGGACCTGACCACCGAGCGGCCCTGGCTGCGCAGCTACGCCCCCGACGTGCCGGCGACCATCGCGCCGTCGGAGGAGTCCCTGGTCGATCTGCTGCGCGCGGCGGCCGGCCGGTTCGGTTCCCGGGTCGCGCTGGACTTCTTCGGGTCCACCACCACCTACGCCGAGCTTGACGCGCAGGTGGCCCGGGCGGCGGAGGCGCTGCGCCGGCTCGGCGTCGGCGCGGGTGACCGGGTGGCCCTGGTACTGCCGAACTGTCCGCAGCACGTCATCGCCTTCTACGCCGCGCTGCGCCTCGGCGCGGTGGTGGTCGAGCACAACCCGCTCTACACCCCGCAGGAGCTGGCCCACCAGCTCGCCGACCACGGCGCCCGGGTCGCCGTGGTCTGGGACAAGGCGGCGCCGCGGGTGCGGGGCGCGGGCGCGGTGGAGACCGTGGTCGCGGTGGACCTCACCCGCGCGCTGCCCCGGTCCAAGCGCTGGGTGCTGCGGCTGCCGCTGGCGAAGGCTCGGGCCGCCCGCGCGGCGATGACCGCTCCGGCGCCGGACGCGATGAGCTGGGACGCGCTGCTGGCCGCCGCGCCGCCGCTGGCCGCCGGGCACCCCGCGCCCGGCCCGGACGACACCGCGCTGCTGCAGTACACCGGCGGCACCACCGGCATCCCCAAGGGCGCCGTGCTGACCCACCGCAACCTGCGCGCCAACGCCGCGCAGGGCCGCGCCTGGGTGCCGGGGCTGCGCGACGGCGAAGAGACGGTGTACGCCGTCCTGCCGCTGTTCCACGCGTACGGGCTGACGCTCTGCCTGACCTTCTCGGTCAGCATCGGCGCCACCCTGGTGCTGCTGCCCCGCTTCGACGTCGACCAGGTGCTCGACGCGGTCCGCCGCCGCCCGCCGACGTTCCTGCCCGCCGTCCCGCCGATCTACGAGAAGGTGGCCACCGCCGCCCGCGAGCGCGGCGTCGACCTCACCTCCGTCCGGTACGCCATCTCCGGCGCGATGGCCCTGCCGCCGTCCACGGTCCAGCTCTGGGAGTCGGTCACCGGCGGGCTGCTGGTCGAGGGGTACGGCATGACCGAGACCTCCCCGGTGGCGCTGGGCAACCCGGTCTCGCCCGCCCGCCGGCCGGGCGCCGTCGGGGTGCCGTTCCCGTCCACCGAGGTCCGCATCGTCGACCCCGAGGACCCGTCGGTCGACCGAGGCCCCGGCGAGGCCGGCGAGCTGCTGATCCGAGGCCCGCAGGTGTTCTCCGGCTACTGGAACCGCCCGGAGGAGACCGCGGCGGTGCTGCTGCCGGGCGGCTGGCTGCGGACCGGGGACGTGGTGGTGATGGACCCGGACGGCTTCGTCACCGTGGTCGACCGGATCAAGGAACTGATCATCACGGGCGGCTTCAACGTCTACCCGTCCGAGGTGGAGGACGCGCTGCGCCGGGTGCCCGGGGTGGCTGACGCCGCCGCGGTGGGGCTGCCCGGCGAGCACGGCGGCGAGGAGGTCGTCGCGGCGGTGGTGCTGCACGAGGACCACGCGGCCGATCCGGAGAGCCTGCGCACGTCCTGCCGGCAGCACTTGACGGCGTACAAGGTGCCGCGCCGGGTGGTGGTGGTCGAGGAGCTGCCCCGTTCGCAGATCGGCAAGATCCTGCGCCGCGAGGTCCGCGAGCGGCTCCTCGCGCACGACTGAGCCGGGCTGGGACGCGCCGTCAGTGGAGGGGCGGCCCCAGGCGCAGGATGCGGCGGGCCCCCCGCCGGTCCAGCCAGTGTGCGCCGGCCGGTCGGTCGGCGTGGCCGCCGCGACCAGAGGTCCGCCGCGTCCAGGCCCGTCTCAGACGAGCCGCCGGATACGCACCTTGGGACGCTCGTCGCGCAGGTGACCCAGCTTGTGCTGGCGGACCTGCTCGTCCCAGACCGCCTGGTCGTAGTCCGGGTCCGGGGGAATCCACCGGTGCGAGCCGTCGCTGTAGTGGAACTTCTCGTCGCCGACGCGAAGGATGCTCACCGCAGCCAACCGAGGAAACGCCGGTGCAGCGAGCCGGCCGGCGCCCAGGTGACATCCTCAGTGGCGCGGACGAGCTGCGCCCCCATGTAGAGCGCCAACGAGACGGGAGCATCCGCGAACTCCGCCCGCAGCTCTCGCCGCCGGGTCAGGCACGGTCACGGCGCGCCGCAGCCGCCGCAGCTCCACACCGGCAGCACCGGCCCGTGGTCGCTGCTCACTCGGCTTCTCCGTCCGGCCAGTGACTCCGACTGATCGGGATCCGGTGGCGGGCACGGCAGGGCAGGTCGGCACCGCAGCGACAAACCCGTTGCCATTTGCGCCAGGACCAGACCGGCCGGTGTCGCCGGGCAAGCGTCAGCGCGGTCGCTAACAGGAAGTCGTTGTACGAGACGCGCCGCCGGGCGGGAGTCGACGTGCCAGGAGAGCCTGCTTTCGCTTCGCTCACCCGAGACCCTCGTCCCGCAGCCGGTCCGCTGGCCCAGCGTCATCGGCACAGCCGGCAGAAACGGTGTCGGCTCGCTGTGTCACCGCGTTTCCCGCAGCCGCTTCGCCTGGTCGAGGAGCCGCCGCTGGGCCTCCGCTCGCGCGCGTTCCTGAATGGCCTGTCCGGTGGCGGGCCGCGTGGGTTCAGGCTGACGTGTCAGCTTGCGGATCACGTCGCGGATCGACGGTGCCAAGGGGCCTCCCCTGCCTCGGCGGGCGCAGGCCGTCCTCTGGGGACGAGCACTGTTCACGGCGGGGACGTCCCGCTACCGGAGGCATGGTTGCTGACCGGAGCCGACCGGTAACGGGACGCCATCCGAAACCTAGTGCACTAGGTTTCCTCGGGCAAGGGAGGCACGCAAACTTGGCGCACTAGGTTGTCTGTGATCGACTGGGTGGGCTGACCGGAGGTACTGCCCACATGCCGACGCCGCCTGCCTACCTGAAGATCGCTGCCGACCTACGCGCCGCGATCATGTCCGGCGACCTTTCCGCCGGAGCCAAGCTGCCATCCGAGACCGCCCTGATGCGCCAGTACGGCATAAGCCGGACCGTGGCCAAATGGGCCATCGCCGTACTCAAGGGCGAGGGCATCGTGGAGGGCCGCGCCGGGTCCGGCGTCTACGTCCGCGATACCCGCCGGCTGGTCCGCCACGCCTTGGGCCGGGCCGTACGCGCCGGCAAGGGCCCGACCTCGCCGTTCGCCCGTGACGCAGCTCGCGCCGGGCAGCCGGGCACCTGGGAGCACGACAGCCGCCACGACCAGGCGGATGAACGGATCGCTGCCCGGCTCGGCGTCGAGCCGGGCGCGCCGGTGATGCGCACGGCGTACCGCTTCCTCGCCGGCGGCGAGCCGATCCAGCTCTCCACCTCGTACGAACCGCTGGCCATCACGCAGGGCACTCCCGTGGAGTGGCCGGAGGACGGTGCCGCGGTGGGCGTGGTCGCCCGCATGGACGCGATTGGCGTCCGCGTGGATGAGGTCGTGGAGCGCGTGAGCCTACGGGCAGCGACGGCCGGCGAGGTCGAAGCGCTCCAGCTGCCCGCGCGGACGTTCGTGCACACCATCGAGCGGACCTACCTCGCCAGCAGCGTGCCGGTCGAGACAGCGGACATCGTGCTGCCGGGCGGCCGGTACGACCTCGTCTACCGGATCCCCATCGACTGAGGCACCAGGTCGGCCGGTCAGGTGAGGTGACGTCTGGCAGGTGCCGAAGTCAGAACCAGCTCTCCTGCATGTCCGAGGTGGTGCGGTCCAGGCTGTCCAGCAGGTCGAACTGCGCCGCCGTCCGGGGCAGCTCGTACCGGAAGAAGTACCCGGCCGCCTGCCGCTTGCCGGCGTAGAAGTCCGGGTCGGCGCTCGGGGGCGCGGCATCCACGACCAGGAGCTGCTCCAGCCACATCCAGGCGACCACCACGTGTCCGACGGCCTCCAGGTAGAGGCTGGCGTCGGCCAGGGCGAGCGCGGGGTCACCGGTGGCCCAGAGCCGGCGGGTGGTGCCGGCGATCCGGTCGACCGCGGCGCCGAGCTGAGCGGCCAGGCCGGCCGCCTCCCCGTCGGCCTTCCAGGCCCGGCTCACCGTCGCGGAGATCGTCTCCAGCAGCAGGGACAGCCCCGCTCCGCCGTCCATGGTTGCCTTGCGCCCGAGCAGGTCCAGCGCCTGGATGCCGTGCGTACCCTCGTGGATCGGGTTGAGCCGGTTGTCCCGCCAGTGCTGCTCGACGTCGTAGTCGCGGGTGTAGCCGTAGCCGCCGTGTACCTGGATGGCCAGGTCGTTGGCGGCCAGGCACCACTGCGACGGCCAGCTCTTGGCGATCGGGGTGAGCATGTCCAGCAGCAGGTGCGCCCGGGCCCGGTCGGCCGGGTCGGGGGCGGTCTTCTCCTCGTCCAGCAGCCGCCCGCAGTAGAGCACCAGCGCGAGGGCGCCCTCCACGTAGCTCTTCTGGGCCAGCAGCATCCGGCGCACGTCGGGGTGCGCGACGATCGGCACCTGCGGCACCGTCGGATCCTTGTCGGCGAGCGGCCGGCCCTGCGGGCGCTGGCGGGCGTACGCCAGGGACTTCAGGTAGCCGGTGTAGCCGAGCGCGGTCGCGCCGGCCCCGACGCCGATGCGCGCCTCGTTCATCATGTGGAACATCTGGGCCAGGCCCTGGTGGGGCTCCCCCACCAGGTAGCCGACCGCCCCGGGGCGACCGTCCGGCCGGTGCACGCCCTCGCCGAAGTTGAGCAGGGTGTTGGTGGTCCCCCGGTACCCCATCTTGTGGTTGAGGCCGACCAGCACCACGTCGTTGCGGGCGCCGAGCGTGCCGTCGGGGCCGATGAGCACCTTCGGCACGATGAACAGCGAGATGCCCTTCACCCCGGGCGGGCCGCCGGGGATCCGGGCGAGCACCAGGTGGACGATGTTCTCGGCGAGTTCGTGGTCTCCCCCGGAGATCCACATCTTGGTGCCGAAGAGCCGGTGGCTGCCGTCGTCCTGTGGTTCGGCACGGGTGGTGATGTCGGCCAGCGAGCTGCCGGCCTGCGGCTCCGACAGGCACATGGTGCCGAAGAACCGTCCCTCGACCATCGGCCGGACGAAGGTGTCGACCTGGGCGGCGCTGCCGTGGGCGAGCAGCAGGTTGGCGTTGCCCAGGGTCAGGAACGGGTACGCCGCGGTGCTCACGTTCGCGGCCTGGAGGAAGCCGAACGCGGCGGCGGAGACGACGTGCGGCAGCTGCAGCCCGCCGACGCTCTCGTCCATGCTCGCGCCGAGCAGCCCGGTGCCGGCGAAGACGTCCAGCGCGGCCTTGACCTGCGGGATCATGCGGACCCGTCCGCCGTCGACGACGGGTTCGCTGGTGTCCGCGGCCCGGTTGTGCGGGGCGAAGTGCTCGACGGCCACCCGTTCGGCGAGGTCGAGCACGTCGTCGAAGGTCTCCCGGGAGTGCTCCGCGTAGCGGGGGCGCTCGGTCAGCCGGGGCGCGTCCAGCCACTCGTAGAGCAGGAAGCGCAGGTCACGACGGGACAGTAGGGTGGACGACACGGATCTCCTTCCGTCGTACGCCTCAGCCGAGCCGCAGCCCGGCGATGGCGTCACGCAGGTCATCCTGGCTGATCGGGCCGGCCGGCGCACCGTCAGATACCTCACGCATCGCCTTGGCGAGTTGCACCCGGCGCAGCACCTCGCGGAGGTCCGCGCCGGTGAGTCCCGCGGTGAGCGCGGCCAGCCCGCGCGGGTCGACGTCGTCGGCGAACATCCGGAAGCCGGGGCGCTCGTGCCGGTCGATCAGCTCGCGGACCATCTTGGCGATGATCTCGGCGCGGCCGCTCTCGTCGGGCGCCGGGATGGCCAGCTTGACGTCGAAGCGCCCGGAGCGGGTCAGCGAGGCGTCGACCCGGTGCGGGAAGTTCGTGGTGGCCACCACGATGACGTCCGGGTTCTCCTCGATGAGGGTGTTCATCTCCTGCTTGAAGATGCCGGCGACCGCGTTGACGGCCTGGCTGGCGGCGTCCCCGCCCGCGCCGGCGTAGCTGATGATGCTGTCGAACTCGTCGAAGAGCATCACCGTGGGCTGCCGGTAGCCGCGCGCCTCGCGGAAGATCTGCTTGATGTTGCGCTCGGAGCCGCCGAGGTACTTGTCGAGGATCTCCGGGGTGCGGATCTCCCGGAAGTCGGCGCCGATCTCGTTGGCCAGCGCGCGGGCCAGCATGGTCTTGCCGGTGCCGGGCGGGCCGTACAGCAGGATGCCCTGCGGGCGGCGCGCGCCCCAGCGGGCCATCACCTGGGGGTGCCGGAACGACACGGCGATCTCCCGGAACCGGGCCACCACCTCGTCGAGGCCGCCGACCTGGTCGAGGGTCACCGCCGCGCTGCCCGGCGGCGTCGTGGCGGGTTCCAACCGGACCCCGAGGGTGTACGCCCGGCCGCGCAGCACCGCCGGTTCCGAGGTGTCGCCGGCCAGCTCACGGACGGCCTGGAGGACCAGGGCGACCATCGCCGTCAGGTGCGCCGGGGTGACGTCGGCGCTGGGCGTCGCGCCGCGCACGGTGACCAGCCGCCCGCCGGGCTCGGCGTGGTGGCTGACCTCGGGGCGCAGCCCCAGCTCGCGGGCGCGGTCGAGCACGGCCGCCCCGGCGGCGTCGGGTGGCGGCGCGGCGGGCGCGGGCGGGCGGAACCCGAGCCGGCGGGACGCCCCGGCGGCCACCCGGCCGGCGGCGGCGGCCACCCGGTCGGCGCGGGGATCGCCGGCGGCCAGCCGCTGGGCCAGCAGCATCCCGGCCGGGCCGGCCAGGCCGAGCGCGAGCAGCCCCACCGCCGTGGCCGGCACGCCGGCCCGCACCGAGGCGTCGAACCGGTGCTCCCCCGCCTCGACGCGCACGGTGAACCGCACCCGGCGCACCGGGTCGGGAAAGGTGGCGTCGGCCAGCAGCGCGACGGGACCGGCGGCGGCCGCCGCGAGCAGGGCGGCCGGGTCGACGAGGGTCACCCGGGCGCCGAGCAGCGTCCCGGTCTCGGTGTCCGGCCGGAGTGCGTACCCGTGTCCCGTCATGCGTCCACGTCCCTCGCCGCTGCGGTCCCCGCCGGCAAGTCTGACACCCGGCCACCCCGGCTGCCACCGGGCGGACGTCGTGGGCAGGGGTGCGGCACGGCGTACCGCACCCCTGCGGCGGGCCGGGCCCCGGCCCGGCCGCCCGCGTCCCGTGGTGATTCCGACGGACCCCCGATGGCGCATGGCTGCGCGCTCCCGTCGAACCTGCCAGGACGCCCCTGGCATTGGGCGGTGCCACGATCACACCAAAGTGTCCACTCCCCGTGCCAGGGGTGGTAATGCTATACATACTCGCGGTAGCGGCGTCAACAGTCGGTGCCACCGTCCCGGCCGGTGCCATCGCCCACGTTCGGAGGAGTCCCCTTGCCCCAGGTCACCGAGCCGCACGACGACTCCTTCGCCGCCCGCCTGGACTGGCTCTTCCGGACGGCGACCGACCCGCAGGGCCGGCCGTACAGCGTCCGGCACGTGGCCCAGGAGCTGACCCAGCGCGGCTGCCGGATCTCGCACACCCACCTCAGCAACCTGCGGCAGGGGCGCGCGCCGGACCCGCGGCAGTCGGTGGTGGACGCCATCGCCGCCTTCTTCGGCCAGCCGTCGAGCTTCTTCGCCCCCGGTCCGGACGACGTGGACGGTGGGCGCGACCTCGCGCACGCCCTGGCCAACCCGCACATCAAGCAGGTGGCCATGCGGCTGGCCGACGCCCGGCTCTCCCCCGAGGGCCACGCCGCCGTGGTGGCCATGATCGAGCAGGTGGAACGCCTGGAGGCCGCCGCCCGCGCCCGCCGCTCCGGCGAGCGCCCGGCGGAGGCGAGGTGAGGACGGAGCGGGCCACCGGCGGTGGCTGGGTCCGACCGCGCGTACTGCGGGACGGGTACGCCCACCACCCGGCGCCGGCCCGATGATCCGGCGACGACGCGCGGCGGGCGAGGACCAGCTCCGGCAGTTGCGCCGCCAGTCCGAGCAGGCCCTGGACGCGCTCGGACTGACCGGCGGCTTCACCTTCGGCGAGCTGCACGAGCGGGTGGAACGGCGACGCGGCCGGCCGGTGCACCTCATTCCCCGCGAGCTGCCCGCGCTGGCGCCGCACGGGCTCTGGGTGGCCGGCGAGCACGCCGACTACATCTTCTACGCCGCCAACGCCAGCCCGGTGCGCCAGCGCCTGATCATCGGGCACGAGTACGGCCACGCCCTCTTCGACGACGCCTCCCCGGCGTCCGAGCTGGACCGGCCCGCCGCCGCGCCGGCCCCGCTGGCCCGCAGCTCGTACGACGTGCCGCAGGAGCGGCGGGCGGAGATCTTCGGCAGCCTGGCCGTGCAGCGCGCGGAGAGCTGGTCGGAGATACCGGTCACCGCCCCGGCCGACATCGCCCTCGCCGACCGGCTCGCCGCCGCCCTCGAAGGACGCCGCCACCCGTGATCAGCCTCGTCCGTGACCTGATGATCGGCGTGACGCTGACCTGCTGGGTGATGAGCCTCTACAAGCTGCGCGACCTGGCCCGCAACCCGCGCTACCGGCCGCTGCGGGCGCTCTGCCTGGCCCTGGTCGGCATCACGGTGTCGCTCACCATCCAGCCGTTCATGCCGGCCCTGGACCGGGCGCTCGGCGTGCTCGACCTGGCCCGGCTGCTGTCCAACTGCCTCACCCTGGTCTCGGCCACCGCCGCGCAGGCCTTCCTGCTGCACATGACCGGGGACGACGAGGCCACCCGGCGCCGGGTGCGCCGCCGCACCGTCGCGTTGCTGGTGAGCATCGCCGCGATCGCGGTGCTCTTCGCGCTGACCCCGGCGCGGACGGCCCTGGACGACCCGCGGGTGGCCAGCGGCCGGTACTACGGCGACCCGTTCGACGCCCCCTTCCTCTACGTCTACCTGACCTACCTGGGTTGGTCGATGACCCAGGTGGTGGCCCTGGCCCACCGGTACGCGCGGCAGGCCGGCCGGCCACTGCTCCGCCTCGGCCTGCGACTGATCGTGGCGGGCGCCGCCTGGGGCCTGGTCTACGTGCTGGGCAAGCTCACCGCGGTGGCCGCCGGCGCGCTCTGGCCCGGCTCCGCGCTCGTCTCCGACGCGCTGGTGGTCTTCAGCTTCACCGTCTCCATCCTGCTCATCCTGATCGGCTCGACGCTGCCGTCCTGGGGGCCGCTGGTCGGTCTCGACCGGCTCGGCGCGCGGCTGGGGGCCGTCGTCGACCACCACCGGCTGCGTCCGCTCCAGGCGGCGGTGCACCGGGTGCTGCCGGAGATCGCGCTGCTGCCCGAGCCGCGCGGACCCGCCGGGCTGCTGGCGGTGCTGCGCGACCCGTACCTGCGCCGGGTCCGCGCCACCGTGGAGATCCTCGACGGGTACGCCACCCTGCGCCCCTGGATGTCCGCCGCGCTGCTGCGCGCCGCCGAGGCCGCCGGCCGCCGGGCCGGCTGGAGCGGTGCACGGCTCGCCGCCGCCACCGAGGCGATCGTGCTGTCCGCCGCGCTTCAGGCGCGGGCCGCCGGGGCGCCGCCGGCCGCCGACCACGAGGAGCTGCCCGACCTGCCCGCCGGGGGCGCCGACGGTGGGGAGGCCGCGGAGCAGGTCGCCTGGCTCGTCCGGGTGGCGAGGGCCTACCGTTCCCCGGAGGTCGCCCGGTTACGGGCCGGGCTGGGCCCGGCGACCGGCACATACGACAGCGAGAGGAAACAGCGTGTCCAGTGAGACCAGGGTCGTCGCGCCCGCCGGCCCCGACGCCGCGCGGATCGTCACCGAGGTGTTCGCCCCGGCCGTGTGGGCGGCGGCGATGCCGGTGGTCGTGGCGCTGCACGCCACCGCGCCGGCCTGGCTGACCGGCCTCGGCTGGGCGCTGCTGGCGATGCTGTTCAGCGCGGTGTTGCCGTACGGGATCATCTGGCTCGGGGTGCGGCGCGGCCGGCTCACCGACCACCACATCGGGGTACGCGAGCAGCGGCGCGCGCCGCTGGTCGGCGGCCTGCTGTCGGTGCTGGCGGGCATCGCGGCGCTGGTGCTGCTCGGGGCGCCCCGGGCGCTGGTGGCGATGGTGGTGGTGATGTTCGCGGTGCTGCTCGTGGTCACCGCGGTCAACCAGGTCTGGAAGCTCAGCGCGCACGCGGCCGTCGCCGCCGGGGCGGTCGGGGTGCTGGTGGTCGTCTTCGGGCCGGCGCTGCTGGTGGCGTTCGGCCTGGTGGCCCTGATCGGCTGGTCCCGGGTGCGGCTGGGTGACCACACCACCGCCCAGGTGCTCGCCGGCGCCGTGGCCGGCGTGCTGGTCGGGGTGCCGACGTACCTGCTGCTCGGCTAGGAGCGTGGGTCAGTAAACGTGTTGACGATGGGCGGCGCATACCCGGCATGATCGCTGCCGTGTCTTCCAAGATTTCTTTCGGTGAGAAGCCGACGCTCACCGGTGACCTCGTGGTTCTACGTCCGGTCTGCGTGGCCGACGCGCCGGCGTTGGCTGCGGCGGCGCTCGATCCGGACGTGGATCGGCTGACCGGCACCCACACGAGGTTCAGTCTTGAGGCGTTGGAACGCTGGTATTCCTCCCGGGCCGAGCACGACGATCGGTTGGATCTGGCGATCGTCGAACGAGCCACCGGCGAAAGCGTCGGTGAGGTGGTCTTGACGGAGCTTGACGTCCACAACCGTTCCTGCTCTTTTCGGATTGCCCTGTTCGGCCGCCGGTTCTTCGGCCGGGGGCTGGGCACCGAGGCGAGCAGGATGATCTTGGGTTATGCCTTCGAGACCGTCGGTGTGCACCGGGTCGAGTTGGAGGTCTACGCGTTCAATCCGCGGGCCCGGCGCGTCTACGAGAAGATCGGCTTCGTCCACGAGGGAACCAAACGGGATGCGTTGTGCTGGGACGGCGAGTGGATCGATGCGCACACCATGGCCCTGCTCGGCGATGAGTGGGTCACGCATCGCGGCCACCTTCGCCCCGCGCAGTGATTTCGGGCGGGAGCCAACGTGACAACCAACGCCTCCGACGCGCTGAACTACACCACCATGCTCGACCAGTCCGCCCAGAGCAGGACCCGGTGACAGCCCCCAACGGCCCGGACAACCCCGCCACCACCGATCCACCGATCACGGATAGCAGGCCGCTTGCCCGTTACTGAGACACGCTCCTAGGCCACCGGTCCCGCCGGTCGGGCCCTTTCGGCCCTGTCCGCGCCGAGATCCGGGCGGGCAGGGTGGTGACATCAGCCAGGAGGTGTCCCGATGACCCAGCCGTCCACCGGCATGACGCAGGTGCCGACCGTCCGCGAACTCGAAGCCGCCGCCCGGCTGTCGCTGTACGCCCCGTCGGTGTTCAACACCCAGCCGTGGCGCTGGCGGGTCACCCGGCAGGCGCTGGAGCTGCGCGCCGACCCGACCCGGCAGTTGGCCACCACCGACCCGGACGGGCGGCTGCTGACCCTGAGCTGCGGCGCGGCGTTGCACCACGCCCGGGTGGCGCTGGCCGGCGAGGGCTGGGCGGTGACCGTCGAGCGGTTGCCCGACCCGGCCGACCCGGGGCTGCTGGCCCGGGTGCGGGCCACCGGCCCGGAGACGCCCGACCTGGCCGCCGCCCGGCTGATGGAGACCATCCCGGTACGGCGCACCGACCGGCGCGCGTACGGCGACCGGCCGGTGCTGCCGGAGCAGGTGGCGCGGCTGCGCGCGGCGGTCGAGGCCCAGGGCGCGTACCTGCACGTCGTGCGCCCCGACCAGATGCCGATGCTGGCCGTGTCCGTCGCCCGGGCCGGCGACGCCGAGCTGGCCGAACCGGCGTACCGGGCGGAGCTGCACCACTGGACGCATCGCCCGGAGTCCACCGGGGACGGCGTGCCGACCGCGACCGCCGTCCGCCCGGGGCCCCGCCGGGTGCCGGTGCGCGACCACGCCCCGGGCGGCGCGGCCGGGCTCCGGGCCGGCGCCGGCTTCGACCGGGGCGCCGCGTACGTGATCCTCTTCGGTGAGCGGGACGACCCGGCGGGCTGGCTGCGCGGCGGTGAGGCGCTGTCGGCGCTGCTGCTGACGGCGACCGCCGACGGGCTGGCGACCGCGCCGATCAGCGACACCATCGAGCTGGCCTGGCCCCGGCAGATGATGCGGGACCTGCTGGCCGGCGTCGGCGAGCCCTACCTGGTGGTCCGGGTGGGCTGGGGGCCACCGGCCGATGACCTGCCGGCGGCACCGCGCCGCCGGAGCGCCGAGGTGATCGAGATCGACGAGTGACGGGTCAGCTGTTGACGAACTCGTAGACCTCCGCCGGAGCCGGGCCGATCTTCCCGTCGAACGGCGCGCTGAGGTCGGGCTTGAAGCCGTGCCCCGAGTAGCTGATCTCGGACGGCTGCTCCGGTCGGCCCCCGGCGGCCGGCAGGGTGAAACGCAGGCCCAGCAGCCGCCGCTGGGAGTCCACGGTCGCCTCGAACGGCACCGCCCCGGTCTGCTCCGGGGTGAGCGACCGGAGGTGCTCGTCGTCGATGAGGCGGCTGGCGCCCGGTTCGGTCGCCCGGGTCAGGTCCAACGTGCCCCGATAGCCACGCTCGCCGTTGCGCTCGGCGGTGCCGACCCCGGCGAGCAGGTCCTCGGCGTGGGCCGGGTCGCCGAAGCGTTCCAGCGCGGCCCGGCGCGCCGGGTTCACCTTCGTCATGTCCAGCCGGGTCCACCGGTCCTCGGTCAGCGGGTTGCTGCGGACCAGGTGCTGGCCGTCCCGGTGCAGCACCTCGAAGGTCACCCGGGCCTTGGCGATCTCGCCGCCGACCACCCTGATCCGCAGCCAGCCGTCACGCCCGTCGACCGCGCCGGCGCCGATGGTGGTGGGCGTGCGGAACTGGAAGCTGCAGGGGCCCCGGTCCAACGCCTGCGCCGCCTGGCGCAGCTCGTCGGGCGCGGACGGCCCGGACGGGGTCGCGGCGTCGCCGGTGGCGAGGTCCCGTGCCACGCCGCAGCCGGTCAGGGTGAGCAGGAGGGCGAGCACGCTCGCCGAGGCACGGACGGTCATCGGACACCTCCCCGAGGGCGGACCGCCGCCGGCCGTCCGGCGGCGGTCCACAGCGGATACCCAGGTGGCGGTGCCCGCAATCCATCCCCTCGGGTCCGCGCCCGGGTCAGCCCGCCTCGCCGAGCGGCCCGTCGACCAGCTCGCGGGGCAGCCCGTGGGTGTCGTGCAGCCACGCGTAGTCGGCCTCGGTCAGCGGCCCCCGGGACCGGCACCGCTCGACCACCGGCCGCCCCCGCCGCAGCAGGGCCCGGAAGCGCCGTTCCTCGTCGAGGAGCACCTGACGCGGCGGCCCGACGTCGCCGCCCTGGCGGAACCGGCGCAGAGTGTCCGCGTACGGCTGATCGGGCAGCTCAGCGAGGGTCCGGGACTCATCGTCGCGCCACAGCGTGGTCAGCGCCCGCCGGACCAGCCGGCGCAGCACGTAACCCCGGCCGGTGTTGGCGGGCCGGACGCCGTCGCCGAGCACCACGACCGCCGAGCGCAGGTGGTCGCAGACGATCCGGTGCGCCGTCTCGTCCAGCGGCCACCGGTCGCGGACCGCCTCGACCCAGGGGCTCAGGCCGGCGCACTCGAAGACCGACCGGCCGCCGCGCAGCACCATCTCCAGCCGCTCCAGGCCCATCCCGGTGTCGATGTTGGGCTGCGGCAGCGGTTCCAGCCGGCCGTCGTCGTGCCGGTGGTAGCGCATCCGCACGTGGTTCCAGACCTCCATCCACCGGTCGTCGCCGCCCGGGGTGCCGGTGGGCGGGCCGTCGCCGGTCCAGACGAAGATCTCCGAGTCGGGCCCGCACGGCCCGGTGGGGCCGTTGGACCACCAGTTCTCGGCGCGGGTCAGCTCCACCGGCACGCCGAGCTCGGTCCACGTCGCCAGCGCGGTCTCGTCGGGGCCGACCTGGTCGTCGCCGCCGAAGACGGTGGCGTGCAGCCGGCCCGGGTCGACGCCGAAGCCGTCGGTGAGCAGCTCGTAGCCCCAGCGCAGGCTCGGCCCGATGCCGTAGTCGCCGAGCGACCAGGTGCCGAGCATGTCGAAGACGGTCAGGTGGGTCGGGTCGCCGACCTCGTCCAGGTCGGTGGTGCGCAGGCAGCGCTGCACGTTGACCAGGCGCCGGCCGGACGGGTGGGGACGGCCCGCGAGGTACGGCGTCAGCGGGTGCATCCCGGAGGTGGTGAAGAGGACCGGATCGCCCGGCGGTGGGATCAGCGGGCTCTCCGGCGCGGACCGGTGGCCCCGCCGGTGGAAGTGGTCGACGAAGGTGCGGACGATCTGCTCGGGTGTCATGGCGTGGGCCTTCCGGTGAGGGTGCGACCGGTACGGCCCGCCGCGCCGACGCGGGGATGCAGACGCGCGAACGCCGGCGGACCGTTTCCGGTCGCCGGCGTGGGGTCAGGTGATCAGGCGGCGGCAACCGGCGAGCGGGAAGCTCGCGCGGCCGCGGCGGTGGTGCGCCTGATCTGCATGGCCCGACCGTACCGCGACGACGGCGCCGCCGGCCACCGCGATTCCGGGTGGGTCGGCGGCGCCGTCGCGGGTGCTCAGGCCCCCGAGGGAGCGAGGGTACGCGTCGACAGGTCGTCGGCCGGCTTCGGCGCGGCCGGGGTCCGGTTGGGCAGCGACAGCCGGATGACCTTCCACCAGGCCGAGGCGACCTGCTTGGGCAGCGGGCCGGTGGTGTACTTCAGCCCGTACCGGTCGAAGAGCGCCCGGACCTGCGGGGCGATCTCCTGGTAGCGCTTGCTGGGCAGGTCGGGGAAGAGGTGGTGCTCGATCTGGAACGACAGGTTGCCGGTCATGATGTGCATCAGCCGGCTGCCGCTGATGTTGGCCGAGCCGAGCATCTGCCGCAGGTACCACTCGCCGCGCGTCTCGCCCTCGATGCTGGTCTTCTCGAAGGTCTCCACGCCGTTCGGGAAGTGCCCACACATGATCACCGAGTGGCTCCACAGGTTGCGGATCAGGTTCGCGGTGAAGGTGGCGGCCAGGGTGCTGAGGAAGGACGGACCGGACAGCAGCGGGTGCACGACGTAGTCCTTGAGCACCTGACGGCGGATCTTGCGGCCGACGGCGCGCGCCCGGGCCCGGAACTCCGGGGCCTTGCGCCGGTCCTTCTGCAGGTTGCGGCCGAGCTCCAGGTCGTACGCGGCGATGCCGTACTCGAAGAAGCAGGCGTTGACGAAGTTCCACAGCGGTTGGCCGAGGTGCATCGGGTGCCACTTCTGGTCCTCGTCGACGCGCATGATCCCGTACCCGAGGTCGTTGTCCTTGCCGAGCACGTTGGTGTACGTGTGGTGCAGCTGGTTGTGCGAGTGCTTCCACTGGTCGGCCGGGGAGACGTGGTCCCACTCCCAGGTGGTGGAGTGGATCTTCGGGTCCCGCATGAAGTCGTACTGGCCGTGCAGGATGTTGTGGCCGATCTCCATGTTCTCGAGGATCTTGGCCACCGCCAGGCCGGCGGTGCCGACCACCCACGCCGGCGGGAAGAGCGAAAAGAGCAGCACCGCGCGGCTGCTGATCTCCAGCGTCCGCTGGGTCTTGATGACCTTGCGGATGTACCGGGCGTCGGACTCGCCGCGCTCGGCGATCACCCGGTCCCGGATGGCGTCGAGCTCCTTGCCCAGGATCTCGATGTCCTCGGCACTGAGGTGGGCGATCGGGTTGTCCGGCTTCTTCTGGATCGCGGTCACGTCCGGCCTCCTGTCTACAGGTCGATGTCGCAGGTACCGGCCGCCGCCGACACGCAGGTCTGGATGAGTACGCCGTCACCGGGGACGGCCGTGGTGATGTCCCCGGTCCGCAGGTCGCGGACCGCCCCCTGGCGCAGCGGGAGGACGCAGCCGTAGCAGATGCCCATCCGGCAGCCCGACGGCATCAGCGCACCGGCGGCCTCCCCGGCATCCAGGATGGGGGTGGCGCCGTCGGCCCGCACGCTGAGACCGGCCCTGGTGAAGGTGACGGTGCCGCCCTCCCCCGGTGAGATCACGGTCGGCCGGAACCGCTCGGTGTGCAGCCGCTGCGCCGCGCCGGCCGCCCGCCAGTGCTCCTCCACCGCGTCGAGCATCCCGATCGGCCCGCAGGCCCAGGTCTCGCGCTCCAGGTGGTCGGGGACCAGCCCGGCCAGTTCCTCGACGCCGAGCAGCCCGTCGGTGTCGGTGTGCCGTTCGACCAGCCGAATCGCGCCCTGCCCGGCGAGCGCCCGCAGCTCGGCGCCGAAGACCACGTCGGCCGGGGTGGGCGCGGAGTGCACGACCACGACGTCCGACCGGCCGAGCGCGCCGGCGCGCAGCATCCCCATGACCGGGGTGACGCCGCTGCCGGCGGTGAGGAAGAGGATCCGGGCCGGCGCGGGATCGGGCAGGACGAAGTCCCCCTGCGCCTGGTCGAGCTGGACGATGGCGCCCGGGCGGATGCGCCGGACCAGGTGGTTGCTGACCTTCCCGTCGGGGATCGCCTTCACGGTGACGCAGATGCGGCCGTCGGGACGCCCGGGAGCCGAGGTGACCGAGTACGCCCGCCACTGCCGGACCCCGTCGACGTCCACGCCGAGGCGCACGTACTGCCCGGCGGTGTGGCCGCGCCAGGCCCGGCCGGGCTGGAGGGTCAGGGTGGCGGCGTCGCGGGTCTCGGCGTCGACGGCGACCACGCGACCGCGCAGCGCGGCTCCGGCACGCAGCGGCGCGACCAGGTCGAGGTAGTCCTCGGGGAGCAGCGGGGTGGTGACCGTCTCGGCGAGCCGGAGGAGCCGGTCCCGGACGGAGAGCCTCGTCGGGGGACGCGGGACGGTGGTGGTCATATGTCCAGGATCGTCGCCCGTTCGCATAACATCTTGGCCAGCTAAGGTGAATTGACCACGGGTTCTTGTTCGGGGAGAACAACATGACCGATCCTTCCGGGGCCACCAGCCGTCGGGCGGCGCACCTGGAGCTGGACGAGCGGGTGGCCGACCGGCTGCGCGGCCAGCTGCCCGCGGTGGCCGAGCGGACGGTCACCGCGATCACCGCCGAGGTCCCCGACTACTCGGGCACCCTCACCGGGCAGATGCGCGAGAAGATCGAGAACGCGGTCCGCATCGCGCTGGGCACGTTCCTCCAGCTCATCGAGCGGGCCGACGCCGCCGACCCGAGCACCCCGCTGAGCCGGGCGCTGGAAGCGGCGTACGCGCTCGGCAGCGGCGAGGCCCGGTCGGGGCGGAGCATGGACGCGCTGCTGGCCGCGTACCGGGTGGGGGCCCGGGTGGCCTGGCGGGAGGTCTCCGCCACCACCGTACGCGACGGGCTCTCCGCCGAGCGGGTGGCCGAGTTCGCCGAGCTGATGTTCGCCTACATCGACGAGCTCTCCGCCGCCAGCGTGGCCGGGCACACCGACGAGCTGGCCAGCGCCGGCCGGGTGCACCGGCGCTACCTGGAACGGCTGGTCCAGCAACTGCTCGCCGGCGAGCCGGAAGAGGTGCTGCGCCGCAGCGCCGAGCGGGCGGAGTGGCCGCCCCCGCAGACCCTCACCGTCGCGGTGCTGCCCCGCAGCAACCTGCGCGGGGTGCTCGCGACGCTCAGCCCACACACGCTGGAGAGCGGCGACGACCTGCCCGGGGTGGAGCTGACCGAGGAGTCCGCCGTGCTGCTCGTTCCCGACGTGCACGGCGGGCGCCGGCGGCGGCTCACCGGCGCGGTGCAGGGGCACCGGGCGGTGGTGGGGCCGGCCCGGCCGTGGACCCGGGTCGCCGAGTCGTACCAGCGGGTGCTGCGGACGCTGGCGCTCGGGTTGGACCGGCCGGCGGACGGCGCGCCGCTGGACACCGAGCAGCACCTGGCCCGGCTGGTGCTCAGCACCGACCCGGAGGCCCTGGCGGACCTGCGCGCGCAGGTGCTGCAGCCGCTGTCGGCGCTGCCCCCGGCGACCGCCCGGCGGCTGGCCGAGACGCTGCGCTCCTGGCTGCTGCACCAGGGCCGGCGCGACGACGTCGCGGGGGACCTCTTCGTCCACCCGCAGACCGTGCGCTACCGGATGGGTCAGCTGCGCGAGCTGTACGGCGAGCGCCTCAACGACCCGGCGATGGTGCTGGAGCTGACCCTGGCGCTGGCCTTCCTGCCGGCGGAGTGAGCCGGCCGGCCGCCACGGGTGGCCGCGCCCGCCCCACCGCCGGGCGCGTCGGCGCCACGGCTGGACCGCCGTCACCTGCAGGCCGGCACACACACCGAGCTTGTCATCGGTTCGGCGACGCTGCGTCGCCCACCGTTCACAAAGTTGATCTGGATATCGGCCGCCTTCTCTGTCCATATGTACGCAGGCGATCCCGCCCACCCTCATTGGACGGAGCACCATGACCCGTACCCTGCGCGCGACGGCCACCATCCTCGCCGCCGCCCTGGCCGCCACCCTCGGCCTCGCCCACCCCGCCTGGGCCGCCAGCTACTCCGCCTCGCTGACCACCGCGGTCGCCGGCCTTCCGGTCGCCACCGAGGTCCGCACCGGCTACAACCGCGACCTCTTCCCCCACTGGATCGACGCCGACGGCGACGGCTGCCACGCCCGCAACGAGGTGCTGATCGCCGAGGCCGTCTCCGCGCCGACGGTCAGCGGCAGCTGCACGCTGTCCGGCGGGCGCTGGTACTCCTACTACGACAACGCGTACTGGACCCTCACCAGCGACCTCGACATCGACCACATGGTGCCGCTCGCCGAGGCCTGGGACTCCGGCGCGCGCAGCTGGACCACCAGCCGGCGCCAGGCGTACGCCAACGACCTGGGTGACAGCCGCCCGCTGGCCGCCGTCACCGACAACGTCAACCAGGCCAAGGGCGACCAGGACCCGGCCACCTGGCTGCCCCCGTACGCCTCGGCCCGCTGCCGCTACGTCAAGGAGTGGGTCGCCACCAAGATCCGCTGGCGGCTCACCGTGGACAGCGCCGAGAAGAGCGCCCTGACCAGCTGGGCGAACAACTGCCCCGCCACCACCGTCTCGGTCACCTACGCCTGGTGACGCCCCGGCCGGCCCGCCGCCCGGCGGGCCGGCCGTTGCCGACCGCCCCCGGCACCGTCGCGGAGTCGGTCGTGAGGCGGCGCACCACCTCCGGCGGCCTCACCGACAGCACCGGGCTCACCGGGGACGCCGCCGCGGACCGGCCGGTCGTGCACCCGTCGACGCTGGTCCGACGGGGCAGCGCCTGAACGGCTTGCGGTGCAAGCGGTTCCACCCCGTACCGTCCCGGCATGGACAGCACCGCCACCGCCATCCGCCGCTACCGGGACCGCGACCACGACGCGGTCTACGACATCTGCGTCCGCACGGCCGATGCCGGCGGCGACGCCCGCGGCCGGTACGCCAGCGACGACCTGATGCCCGACCTGTTCGCCGGGCCGTACCTGCACCTGGAGCCGGAGCTGGCGTTCGTGCTCACGAACCGGGACGTCGTCGTCGGCTACGTGATCGGCACGGCGGACACGTCCGCCTTCGTGCGGGCCTACCGGCGGGCGTGGATACCCCGGTTGGCCGACAGATACCCGGTACCGACCCGCCCGCCGGTCACCCCGGACGACGAGATGATCGCGCTGCACCACCGGCCGGAGCGGATGCTGCTGCCGGCACTCGCCGGCTACCCCGCCCACCTGCACATCGACCTGCTGCCCGAGCACCAGGGCCGGGGTCACGGCCGGCGGCTCGTCGAGACGTTCCTGCGCGCCGCCGCCCGCGCCGGAGCGCCCGGGCTGCACGTCGGCATGGTCACCGCCAACGTGCGGGCGCGCGGCTTCTACGACCGGCTGGGCTTCCACGAGATCCCGGTGCCGGACCCCGGCCCGGTCACCTACCTCGGCCGGACGACGCGGGTGCCGGCGCCCGTCGAGACCGCCCGGTAGCGGCGGATCCACTCCCGGTTGAGCTGGTCGGCCTGCCGTCGGTGCCGGGGTACGACGGCGGCCCCGGCGGGCAGCGTGAGCCCGAGGAAGTCGAGGACGGCGTGGGTGACGCCGACCAGGTCCGCGTCGAGGTCCTCGTAGGACACCACGTACGGCCGGACGCCGGACGCGGCGAACCACGCCCGCCACGCCGCGTCGTGCCGGCCGATCACCTCGACCAGCCGGCCGATCGCGTCCGCGTCGAAGGTCGGCGCGCCCCCGCCGCCGTCGCCGCTGATCTCCCCGTCGCCGCCCAGGTACCAGGTGCCGGTCTGTTCGGCGCGCAGCCAGGACACCGCCTGCGCGACGACGTCGTCGCGCCGCACGTACACGAAACGGGTACCCCCGAAGGCCCGCTCCACCAGCGCCAGGTCCGCGCCGGCGAGGTCCGGGTACACCGTGGCCAGCCGGTCGACCAGCTCGTCGAGCGTGCCCCACATCAGCTTCGCCCCGAAGACGCCGTTGTCGGTACGCCCGGCGGCCAGCGCCGCCGCCAGGTACTCCCGGTAGTCGACGTTCCCGTCCGGACGCCGGACGATCCCCCAGCGCTCGGCCCACAACGGCTCGTCCGGCACCCGGAAGTACGCCTGCGGGCGGCCGGCGACCCCGGTGGAGGCGAGCAGCCCGAGCAGCAGCGAACTGCCGGTGCGGGGCGTCGCGCAGACCAGGTAGGACTCGACGGGCTCGCGGCCGGGACGGTTGGTCACGCCGCCGAGGGTAGGCCGGCCGGGCGGGGGCGGTTCAACCACTTTTTCCGGGTGCCGGCCGACCATGCGGGCGCACTGGCGCGCGGGTCCTGTCACGCCAGGTCGGCCAGCACCGCCTCGATCGCCCGCCGGCCCAGGGCGGCCATCACCGGGTTGGTCTCCCGGTAGTAGGTCAGCGCGCTGACGAACGGCAGCGCCCAACCGCGCCCGCGGGCCCACGTCGCGTCGTCGAAGCCGGCCGCCGCGCGGAACACCTCCCGGGTCTCGGCGGTGAACAGCACCCAGGCGGGCAGTGCGTCGCACGCCGGGTCGCCGGCGCCGGCCGCGCCGAAGTCGATTGCACCGCTCAGGTGCCCGCCCTCGACCAGCAGATTGCCGGGGAGCAGGTCCCCGTGCGTCCAGACCGGCGGCCCGTCCCACTCGGGCACGGCGAGCGCCTGCTCCCAGGCGGCGAGCACCGCGTCGGTGTCGACGAGGCCACGCGCCGCCGCCGTCCACTCGCGGACGTACGCGTCCCGCCCCCGCAACGGCCCGCTCCGGTAGCCCGGGCGGGCGCCGGTGGCGTCGACCCGACGCAGGGCGGCGACGTACCCGCCCAGCTCCGCGGCCAAGCCGGCCAGGCTTCCGTCGGCCTCGGTCGCGGTCACGCCGTCGATCCAGCGGTTGACCGCCCACGGCCAGGGATACCCCTCGCCCGGTTTGCCCAGCGCCATCGGCTCCGGTACCCGCACCGGCGAGTGCGGGGCGAGGCGCGGCAACCAGTCGTACTCGAACTCGACCTGCTCCACCGCGTCCGCGATGCGGGGCAGGCGCACGACCAGGTCGTCACCGAGCCGGTAGATCGCGTTGTTGGTGCCGGCCGAGGGCACCGCCTCGACGGGCCGCTCCGCCCAGCGCGGGAACTGCGCGGCGAGCAGGCGACGGACCAGGCCCACGTCCGTCGGCACCTCGTCGTCGTGCATCCGCCCACCGGACATGTCGCCCCCCCCGTCAGGTCAAGATCCGCCGGCGCAGCCTAGTCCGACGATCGGCGAATCGACGGCCAGTTTCCGGCCGGGGCCGCGTACCTGATCGGCGTCGGGGCCGGCGATTGCGCGACTGGGACGAGCCCCGAGGCGTTCTTTCGCACCCGCGGCGGGTGCCAGCCCTGACGCCGCAGGCGACTAGCTCCGACCTCAGCGGGTACGCGCAGCCCATGGGTAGCCACAAGGAGAACAAACACGACCCCGGCGGCGAATCGGCACGAGGGCGGCGGCACCCGGGCAGCGGCGCTCCCGGCCGACAGGGCTCGGAGGTCGAACGCTCGCCCAAGCGCCGCCACGAACGGACCGCGACCGGTCCGTCCGGCAGCGAACGCGACCACGACCGGTCCAAGGTCGCGCACGAGGGGCGCGTGCACCGGCAGGGTACGGGCTGATCCGGCGCTCGACGGGCGGGTCGGTGGCCGGGTCCCGGCCGCCGGCCCGCTGTCGCGTACGGCCCCGCCTGCGCCCACCTGTATGAGGCTGGGTCGTTCAGGCCGTTTCCCGGTCGTCGGCGCCGGTCCGTCCGGCGGCGGCCGGCAGCAGGTGACGCACCTCGGGTGGGCCGTCGGCGAGTTCCCGGGCCCGCTCCTCCGCCGCCTGGTCGGCACCCGTCAATCGGCCGCCGTGCTGGCGCAGATGCTCGTCCCAGGACGGCACCAGGTAGACCTCGACGAATCGGTCCGAGGCCTCGCCCTCCCGGAACAATCCCCACCGCATCGCCCCGGTACGCTGCCGCGACCCCCGGACCAGCTCCATCGCGTCCAGGAACTGCCGTCCACGTTCGGGCCGGACGGTGTAGGTCACCAGCACCAGCACCGGACCCACCCGGGGATCCGGCTCGTGGGCCAACTCCAGCCGGGGCCAGTAGGTGGCCGGATCCCCGTCGACGCCCCGCAGCTCCGGCAGCGGCCAGATCTGACTGGTCACCGAGCCGAGCAGCATCAGCGCGCCCGCCGCGACGAAGGCGGTCGACAGGCCCGCCATGTCCGACACCAGGCCCCAGACGAACGCGCCCACCGCCTGGCCGCCGGCGAAGACGACCTGGTACACGGCCAGACCCCGGGCGCGCACCCAGCCGGGCAGGAACAGTTGCATCTCGGCGTTGACGTTGACCAGTACCGTCACCCAGGCCAGCCCGGCCGGCAGCAGGGCGAGGAGCACCACCGGGACGACCCGCACCGAGCCGACCACCAGCAGGGTCCCGGCGAACAGCACGCCGGCCACCAGCAGGAACTGGTTGGCCGACATCCGGGTACGGATCCACGGCAGCAGCAGCCCGCCCAGGACGGCGCCCACCCCGAGGACGGCCAGGAGCAGGCCGTACCCGCTGGAGTCCAGGCCCAGCCGCCGGGTGGCGACCAGCGGCAGCAGCGCCCAGAGGGCGCTGCCCGGCACCAGGAAGACCAGCGCGCGCCGCAGCAGCCGGCGGACGATCGGCGAGTGCCGCACGTACCGGCCGCCGGCGCGCAGCGCGGCCGTGAACCGCTCGGGCACCTCGACGGCGCGCGTGTTGCCGGGCCGCCATCGGGCCAGGGCCAGCGCGAAGATCAGGAACGCCACCGCGTTGAGGGCGAAGACCGGCGCGACACCGGTCCGCGCGATCAGCACTCCGGCCACGGCCGGTCCGACGGCCCGGGCCACGTTCACGCTGATGGAGCCGAGCGCGGAGGCCGCCCGGAGCTGCTCCCGCGGCACCAGCTCCGGGATCACCGCCGTCCAGGCCGGCAGGGTGAGCGCCTGTCCCACCCCGAACGCGAAGGTGAGGGTGAGCAGCAGCGCCGGCGGCATCCGGCCGGTCGCGGTGAGCAGGGTGAGCGCCACGGCCACGACGACCAGGAAGAGTTGCACCCAGATCAGCAGGTGCCGGCGGTCGAAGGCGTCGGCCAGCGCGCCGGCCGGCAGGGCCAGCAGCAGCACTGGCAGCAGGCTGGCGGTCTGCACCAGGGCGACCAGCGTCGCGGCGTTCGGCTCGTCGATGAGCAGCCACTGGGCGCCGACGCTCTGCATCCAGGTGCCGACGTTAGCGGCGAGCAGGGCCAGCCACAGATTGCGGTAGACGGCCGTCCGCAACGGCGCCCACGCCGAGACCGGACGCTCGGCGGGGTCGCCTCCCGTCGTCACCACCGCCCGTCCGCGCGCACAACGCGCTCACCGGGAACGTAGCGGCCGCCGGGGTCCAACAGCAGCCGTACGGCCTGCGTGGCGACCTGCTCGGGCAGCGCGTGGACCTCGTCCCGCACGTCGCCGAGGACGGTCACCTGACGGTCGGTGGCCAGCAGGCGGGCCACCGACAGGCCCAGGTCACTGGTGCCACCGGCCACCATGAACGTCCCGGCGCCCATGTCCCTCCCGCCGTCGTCGCACCCCCGCGCCACGTAACGGCTCGGGCTTCCCCCATTTGCGGGTTCCACACCGCCGGGAAAGTGCGGGTGGCGGACCGGCGATACCGCCGGACGACGGCCCGGCCGGCGGCTTCTTCCGCGACGGCCGGCCCGTCCCCTGGTGAACCCCGCGGCGTCAGTCGGGCTCGGGCGCGCCGGTCTCCCGCAGCTGTCCCCCGGCGAGCCGCAGCCAGCGGTTCACCCCGATCTCGGCGAGGAACCGCTGGTCGTGGCTGACCACCACGAACGCGCCCTGGTACGCGCCGAGCGCGCTCTCCAACTGGGCGACGCTGACCAGGTCGAGGTTGTTGGTCGGCTCGTCCAGCAGTAGCAGCTGGGGTGCCGGTTCGGCGCACAGCACGCAGACCAGGGTGGCGCGCAGCCGCTCCCCGCCGGAGAGCACCCCGACCGGCAGGTGGATGCGGGAGCCCCGGAACAGGAAGCGGGCGAGCAGGTTCATCCGCTCCGCCTCCGGCGTCCCGGGCGCGAACGCGGCCAGGTTCTCCGCCACCGTGCGATCGAGGTCCAGCAGGTCCAGCCGCTGCGACAGGTACGCGATCCGCCCGTCGGCGCGCCGCACCCGGCCGCCGTCGGACTCCAGGTCACCGTGGACCAGGCGGAGCAGGGTGGACTTGCCGGCGCCGTTGGGCCCGGTCAGCGCGATCCGCTCGGGTCCCCGGATCACCAGGTCGGCGCCGTCGGCGGCGAAGAGCGCCCGGTCGCCGTAGCGGACCTGCATCCGCTCGCCGAGGAAGACGGTGCGCCCGGCGGGAACGTTGGTGCCGGGCAGGTCCAGCACGATCCGCTGCTCGTCGCGCAGGGCGCGGCCAGCCTCGTCGAGCCGGGCCCGCGCCTGGCTGACCCGGGCCGCATGGGTTTCGCCGGCCCGGCCGGCCGACTCCTGGGCGCCGCGCTTCATCGTCCCGGCGAAGATCTTCGGCAGGCCGGCGCTCTTGAGGTTGCGGCTGGCGTTGCTGGCCCGCCGCTCGGCCCGCTCGCGGGCCTGCTGCATCTCCCGCTTCTCCCGCTTGACCTCCTGCTCGGCGTTGCGGACGTTGCGCTCGGCGACCTCCCGCTCGGCCCGCACGGCCTCCTGGTAGGCGGTGAAGTTGCCGCCGTAGGAGCGGACCTCGCCCCGGTCGAGTTCGAGGATGCGGTCCATCCGGTCGAGCAGCGCCCGGTCGTGGCTGACCAGCAGCAGGCAGCCGGGCCAGTCGTCGAGCAGGTGGTAGAGCATGCGCCGGGCGTCGAGGTCGAGGTTGTTGGTGGGTTCGTCGAGCAGCAGGACGTCGGGCCGCTTCAGCAGCTGCGCGGCGAGGCCGAGCGAGACGACCTGACCGCCGCTGAGGGTGTCCAGGCGGCGGGTCAGCGCGACGCCGGCGAGCCCCAGCCGGTCCAGCTGGGCCTGGGTGCGCTCCTCGACGTCCCAGTCGTTGCCGATCGTGGTGAAGTGCTCCTCGCTCGCGTCGCCGGCCTCGATGGCGTGCAGCGCCCGCAGCACGGGGGCGACCCCCAGCACCTCGGAGACGGTCAGGTCGCCGGCCAGGGGCAGGCTCTGCGGGAGGTAGCCGAGCACCCCCTCGACGGTCACCGACCCCCCGGTGGGCCGGCACTCCCCGGCGATCAGCTTGAGCAGGGTGCTCTTGCCGGCGCCGTTGGGGGCGACCAGACCCGTACGACCGCCGCCGACGGTGAACGACAGGTCCTCGAAGACGGGTGTGTCGTCGGGCCAGGAGAAGGAGAGGTTGGAGCAGACGATGTACGCGTCGGACATGCGAGGGACCTCAACGGTGACGCGGGCGTGCCGGAGCCGCCCGAGCGGGCAACAGGGATGGTCGACGAGGGCACGGCCTGCCGGCGGCCGAACACGTCCGGTCTCACCCGGAGATGTCGTCGTCACCCGCCATGTCTGGTCTCCCTGATCCGATCACCGGCCGCCCACGCTACCAGCAGCGGGCCCGGCGCTGCGCTGGTCGTGACGTCACGTCGACGGCGGCGCGGTCACTGGAACCGGACGTCCTGCAACTCGATCGAGACGATCACCGTGTTCTTGTCGGGGCGGCCCTCGGCGTCGAGCAGGTAGACCAGGCGGCGGGTCGGGACGAGGATTCCGTCGTACCGCCGGGGGTCGAAGCTGTAGTTGGCGGCGACGGGCGCACCCGGCCCGAAGACGTCCGGCACGTAGTCGTGCCGCCGGATGTGCCCCTCCGCGTCGACGTAGTAGGTCTGCTCCCTGCTGTGCGTCGCCACCTCGTCCGGGAACACCACCCGCAGGGCTCGCCATACCTCGCCGTCCTCGTGGTGGGGCGCCAGCTCCTCCAGCTGGAATCCGGGGCCCGCCAGCAGGAACGGCTCCGTCAGGTAGTTCCACATCGCGTACCCGTTGAAGTACGCCAGGTGCAGGCGGTCCCAGCCGGTGGCGATCTCGTGGCCCACGAAGGATTCCCTCGGGCGGGACCGTTCCTCGGCCACCTCCCCCGCCGCGGTCTCGATCACGACGCGGTCCGGGGTGACGACGCTGCTCAGGTCGGGCCGGCCGAACGGGGTGGTGCGGGCGACCTGGCGGTGCAGCTCGGCCCGCGTCACCACGTCGTCCAGCACGCCCTCCTGGCCCTTGAGGCCCCACAGCGCGCCGCCGCCGAGCACCCGCGCGCTGACCGAGCTCAGCTCGTTCCACCGGTCCATCCCGCCGTGCGCGGCGATGGCCTGCTCCAACAGTTCGTTCACGGCGTTGCTCTTCTCGTAGGCCGGCGCCAGCGCCGGGAACGGCAGGGACATCGGGACGAGCTGCGGGAGCGCCGACAGCGCCGAGCCCGGCGCACAGCAGGGGTGCTCGCCGCTCGCGTCGAGCCGACGGCGACGCGCCCGCTCCCGCCGGCCCCGGCGTGGGCGACCCCGGCGTATCAACCATCCACGGTAGTGCCGGTGAGCGGCGGCAATGTCCGGTTCACCGGACACCCGCGGCACCGGTGGGCACGGGACGAAGCCCTGGTTGACGTCCCGGTGCGCGGGTACTCCTGCGCGCCAGCCGGCGCCGGTGCGGCTCGTCCGTCCGGCAGCCGTCCCGAACTGCTGGCCGCGCCACCGGGGGTCGCAGGCCGATGACCGACACCGCACCGCCGTCCGGGCAGCAGGACCCGCCGGACGAGGTCGTCGAACTGCGGGTGCACGGGGTCTCGGGCGCCGGCGCGGACCAGGTGCTCGACCGGCCGCACACCTACCAGGTGGCCGGCGACCGCAGCGGTGGCTTCTACCGGCCCCGGCCGGGCTACCCGGACAGCCTCGGGCCGGGCGGCGTGGTGCAGGAGGTGTACCGGTGGAGCGACCTGCCCTCAGGCACCGCCGCCCGAACCCTGTCCCTGGTCTTCCTGCTCCCCTTCATGCTGAACAACGTGGCGATCTGGATGCGCCCGGCACGGCGCGGACCCGGCTCGGGCGTCAAGGTGCTGTGCCGACTCATCGCGCTCAACCTCACCATGGTCTACGTCCTGTCCGCCGCCGGCGTCGCCCTGGACCTGATCGCCTGGAAGTGCATGGGCTCGTCCCGCTGCCTGACCGGCCGCACCTGGCTGTCCTGGCTCGGCGGGCACCCGGTCGGCCTGCGGCTGGCGGTGCTGGCCGTGGTGCCGATCGCCGCGGTCGGGCTGGTCTGGCTGCTGGGTGCCCGGCCTGGCCGCTCCTACGAGGGCTTCCGGGTGCCGACCGGCGGGCCGGAGGGCGACCGGCTCAGCGCCGTCGGCCAGTGGGACGCCCTGCCGATGGTGGGCCGGCTGCGGTCGATCCACATCGCCGCCGCGTTCGCGGTGCTCGACCTGACGCTGCTGGCCGCGCGCGGCGCCGGCCACCCCTCGGTCGCGACGGTCGTCCTGGCCGTCCTCGCCGTGCTGGTGCTGGCGGCCTGCACGGCGCTGCTCTGTGCGCCCGAGCTGGTGGAACGGCCGGCGACGGCGCGTACCACCGACCGGCTGACCGTGGCGCTGCGCACGGTGGCCTGCGGTCTGACCGTGGCGACCCTCGGGCTCGTCGCGCTGGACCGGACGCCGTGGCCGCTGGCGGCCGGGCTACCCGGGTACGGCCGCATCGTCGGTTGGGCCTTCCTCAGCCAGATGGCACTGCTGGCGGTGCTCGCCCTGCTGGCATTCTGGCGCAGCCGCGGGGACGGCGGACGGGCGCTGCTGCACGGCCTCGGTGCGCCCGTGATCGCGGCCTTCGCGGTCGGCCTGGCGGGCGCGTTCTCCGCCGAGCTGGTCTACCGGACGGCGTACTTCCTCAACCGGCGGGCGATCACCGAGAGGCCGACGGATCTGGCGGCCCCGCCGCTGGCCTACAAGTGGGCGCTGTTCACCTTCTTCCTGACGATGATCATCGCGCTGCTGGCCGCCGCCGTGCTGACCTTGCTCTCCCGCCCGGGTCGCCGACGGGCGGCGGCCGCCATCGTCGCCAGGGACTTCCCGGCAGCCCCGCCGACAGCCGCCGACCGGATGCGACACGTGGAGAAGACGATTGCGCGGGCGCGGTTCACCGAGTGGCTCGGCCCGCTGGCCGTCGGGTACGCCTGCCTCGCCGCGCTCGGGTTGGCCACGAGCGTGATCGGGCTGTTCGGTCTGCAGCCCGACCCGCTGGCGGAGCGGCTGCTCGGGGTGCCGACCGGGTTCGTGAACTTCGGGTTGACCGTGGGCAGCTACCTCATCGCCGCACTCGTCGTCGCCCTGGTGCTGGGCGGACTGTTCGCCTACCGGACGGCGGAGTTCCGCCGGTACGTCGGCGTGGTGTGGGACCTGGGCACGTTCTGGCCCCGGGCGGCGCACCCCTTCGCGCCGCCGTGCTACGCCGAACGGGCCGTACCCGAGCTGGCGAAGCGGATCTGCTACCTGGCGGAGCGGCACACCGGCGTGCTGCTCACCGGCCACAGCCACGGCTCGGTGCTGCTGGCGGCCACGGTGCTGCAACTGCCGCCGCAGGTACGCCGGCGGGTCGCGCTGCTGACCTACGGGTCCCCGCTCGACCGCCTGTACGCCCGGCTCTTCCCCGCGTACCTGGGCCGGGACGTGCTGCACGAGGTCGGCGAGCGGGTCGGCTGGCGCTGGTTGAACCTGTGGCGGGACACCGACCCCATCGGCGGTTGGGTGTTCGCCGCACACCGGCCCGGTGACCCGCCGACGCGGGCCGGCCCGAGCGCACGGGTGGACAGACGGCTGCGGGACCCGGAGGACGTGGTGGCGCCCCCGAGCGACAGCGTCCCGCCCCCGGTGCAGGGGCACTGGCCGTGCGAATCCGACGAACGCTTCGCCGCCGCGGTCCGTGAGCTGGCCGACCGGCTCCGGGCCGAGGGCCGGACCTGACGCCGCCGGGCGGGGCAGACGCCACCCTGGGTTCTGCTACCTGCCGCGTCGGACGGCCCGCACGCCGAACACCACGGCGCCGAGGACGAGCAGGACGCCCAGGAGCTGGAGGCCCGGGGAGTCATCGGCCTCCCCGTACACGACGGCGGCGACGCCGATCGCGACGGCGAGGAGGGCGACGATGGCGAGGACGTACTTCATGGGGTTTTCCTTCCGAGGCCGGGTCCGTCGCGGATCCGGCCGGTGAGCGGGGCGGCGTGGCTGAGGTGTCCGGTGGTTGGCGCGCGGTGCGCCGGTTCAGTCCTCGACCCACTCGAGCAGGTCACCGGGCTGGCAGTCGAGCACCCGGCACATGGCTTCCAGGGTGCTGAAGCGGACGGCTTTGGCACGGCCGTTCTTCAGCACCGCCACGTTCGCCGGCGTGAGCCCGACGCGTTCGGCGAACTCACCGACGCTCATCTTGCGTTTGGCCAGCTCGACGTCGATGCGGACGACGATGGGCATCAGATCACCGCCTCCATGTCGGTGCGCAGTGTCGTGGCCTGCCGCAGCAGTGCCCGCATCACCACCATCAGGAGCCCCAGCACGGCGACGCCCACCAACATCAGGAAGAGCAGGAGCGGCAGTCCGGGGTCGGAGGCGCGGAAACCGACATAGAGGAATACGCCCAGCAGCACCACCCAGGCGGCGACGATCGCCCAGACGATCGCGTCCACCCACGCCAGGGAGGCGTCACTGAAGATGCGGTCGTTCTTGACCAGGGTGAGCAACTTCCAGGTGGACACGATCACCACCTGGATGCACAGCAGCCAGAACACCGAGACGGCAGTCAGCGGCCACCGGAGGTAGGCCTGGTCCGGGGACTCCTGGGCCATGTGGGCGAACTGTCCGGGCAGGGAGAAGGTCTGGAACATGACCAGGATCCCGAACAGCAGCACGAGGAAGACTCGGAGCGGGGCCACCGCTCGATGCTCAGTGAACATGCATCGACTATCGCTCGCAACCTATCGAAAGTCAATCGGTGCGGCGGTCTCCTGACCGGTCAGCAGGCCGGCCCGCCCGCGGCCGAGCACGACGGACCCTCCGCCGCCCCGGCGCAGGACGCCGGACCGCCACCGACCGCCCGCTCCAGCAGCTCGTAGAGCGTCTCGCGCTGCCGCGCGTCCAGCGCGCCGAGCACCTCGTCCTCCACCGCCGCGAGGGCGCACTCAGCCTCCCCGAGGCGCTTCTCTCCGCCGGGGGTGAGCTCGACGACGTGCCGGCGGCGGTCCTCGGGAGAACGGCGCCGTTCGATCAGCCGCTCCGCCTCCAGCTCGTTGAGCAGCCCGACGATGTTCGTGCCGTCCATCTCCAGCGTGCCGGCGAGGGCCTGCTGGCTGCTGCCGCCCTGTGCCCGCAGCACCGTGAGCGCGACCAGGTGCCGGGGCCGCAGCCCCAGCGGCGCCAGCACCGTCTCGGCGCGCAGCCGCATCCGCCGCGCGAGGTGGTCGAGCAGGGGCGCCGAGCGGTGCTCGGGCTGGTCGACCGGTACGGCAGGCATGTGACCAAGCCTACCGTCGCCACCCACGACCCACGTGCTACAAATGATTTGTACGACACCAATGAATTGTGAAGGGCGAACCAATGGCACACCTGTTGCACATCGACTCCAGCATCCAGGGGGACCGGTCGGTGAGCCGCCGGCTCACCGACCGTGCGGCGAGGGCCTGGCGCGCCGCGCACCCCGACGGCACGGTCCACTACCGGGACCTGGGCGCCGACCCGCTGCCGCATCTGGACCAGGCCGGCGGCCTGGCGCGGATGACACCGCCGGAGCAGCACAGCGCGGCCCAGCGGGAGTCCTGGGCGCTGACCGAGCAGCTGGTCGAGGAGGTGAGGCGGGCCGACACGGTCCTGCTGGGGCTGCCGCTGTACAACTTCGCCGCCCCCAGCAGCGTCAAGGCGTGGGTCGACCACCTGATCGCGCCCGGCCTGGCCTACGACCCGGAGAGCCAGGCCGGCCTCCTGGGCGACCGTGAGTTCATCGTGCTGGCCACGCGCGGCGGCGGGTACGCCCCCGGCACGCCACGCGAGGGCTGGGACCACGCCGAGCCGTGGCTGCCGCACGGCCTGGCGATGACCGGCCTCCAGCCGCGCTTCATCACGGCGGAGCTGACCCTCGCCGGCGTGAACCCGGCCATGGCCGGCCTGGTGCCGCTGGCCCAGGAGAGCCTCGCGGCGGCCGAGCGCGCCGTCGACGAACTCTGGGTCCCGGCCGCCGCCGCGGCCTAGGCGAGGTCGCCACGGGGCCGGCCCACTCCCTTCGCGCCGGCTCCACCGGGGCGGCGCGGATCGTGGACAGGCATTATCTTGCCCGGCATGCATCGGAGCCGCGTCTACGCCGTCCTGATCGACACCCCGCACGCGGAGGCCGCCCGGGCGGCGGCCTTCTGGTCGGCCGCCCTCGGCGTTCCCACCGAGGCGGACCCGAAGTATCCCCAGTTCGTCGGCCTGCACGGCGCCCTGCCCGGGCTGGTCACCGCCGTGCAGGCCGTCGACGACGCGCCCCGCTTCCACCTCGACTTCGAGACCGACGACGTCGACGCCGAGACGGCACGGCTGGTCGCCCTCGGCGCCACCGAGGTGACCCGGTGGCTGGACTGTCGCATCCTGCGGGTGCCGGGGGGGCACCTGGTCTGCGTCCTGCCGGTGGAGAGTCCGCCCGAGGTCTTCGACGCCCAGGCCCGGACCTGGCCCTGACAGCCACCACCCCACCCGGCGCCGGGCGGGGTCAGCCGGGTGGGGCGCACCCCCGCGGAAGCAGCGAACGGCCCTGGACCGCGGCGGCGCGCGGTCCGCCGGAGGGACATCCGCCAGGTACGGCACCGGGTGGCTCCCGGCCGGTGGTAGCTTCCATATGCGCAGGCCAACACGCAGACCTCCGTTCGGACGGAAGGTTGGGCTATGGACGAGACCGCGGCGCGGGCGATGATCAAAGCCCACTTCGAGGCCTCCAACGTCAGCGCACCCGGTGGCGGGCCGGGCGACGACATCGCCCGCGCTTCCGAGATCTACGCCGACGACGCGGTGCTGGAGTGGCCCCAGGGCGGCGAGCGCGTCCGCGGCAAGGCCAACATCACCGCCCTCAGGTCCAGCTACCCCGCGCGACAGGAATTCCAGCTGCACCGGACCGTCGGCTGCGGGGATCTGTGGGTCAACGAGTACACCATCCGGTACGACGACCGGCCGATGATGGCCGTCGGGATCATGGAGTTCCGCGACGGGAAGGTCGTCCGCGAGCGGATCTACTTCGGGGAGCCGTGGGAGCCGCCGGCCTGGCGGGCACAGTGGGTTGAACGGATCGAATCGGCGGCCGGCCAGGCATCCGCATGATCACCAACGGGTCCGACTCTGACTCACTCGTCTCAACACGTAGGTCGCTTCATCAGCTCGCGTCGGCAGCCAACCCCGCCTGCTGATTCGCCTCTGCCTTCGGTACTCCGGATGCTTGGAGCACTTCGCTGATGGCAAGGCGCAGCCGCGAAGCGAGAACCCTCCCGCAGAACTCAACGTCTGCGGCGCAGGCTTGGTTGGCTTCCTCGATGGCCTGTTGCGCCCGCACGCGCGAACGTTCAGGCTCTCGGCCGGCGAGGAAATCGCGATGCAGCAGCCTCACCGCCTGGCCGAGGTGCTCGATCGACGCGGGAAGGCTGGCCGGTATCGGCTCACGTAGCCGTACCGTCGATACGACCCAGTGCGCCATCTCGCGGCTGTTGGAGTAGGCGAATTGGAGGTGCTCGGAGGCGTGCTGGTACCGGCGCAGGACGCCCAATCGTCGCCACCGCCAGGGTGAGAGAATCGCGATCTCCCCCGCCGCAGCGACCATCTCGATCGTCTTGTTTCTTTCCTTCTCTGCCACGGCCAAGCGCTGCGCGGCGCCCTCGGCCTGCTGAAGGTCACGCCGCTCCAACGCCTGAGCGACAGCCGTGAGATCACGGGCGAAGATATCCAGCGTCGGTCCGGCAGAGCGGTGCACGACGCGCACGGGGTTGGCCGGCAGGATCAGCAGCGCCACGGCGATGGCTGTCACCCCTCCGATCAAGCCGTTGACGGTCCGCGCCACAGAGAGATGCGATTGTTCCGCAGCCAGTGTTCCCAGCAGCAGGGCGGTACTTCCCGCATGCACCATGACGGCACCGCCCCCGCGAATCACGGCTGCCGACGAGATCGCGAATGCCACGATCAGGCCGGTCTGTGCAGGTCCCGTCCCGATGACCTGGATGATCAACTCTCCGGTCAACACTCCAACGAACACGCCGGCGATGAGTTCCGCCGCCCGCCTGATCCGATTGCCAAGAGCCGCCGCGATCGTGCCGATCGCGGCGGCGGGTGCAAACAGGGCCTGCGAGTTGTGCAGGAGGTCGTCTGCAATGAACCAGGACAGACCGGCCGCCACACCCGCCTGGACGGCGATGATGAGATAGGTACGGAGCCGCTCGTAAGCCTCCCGGCCTTCTCGCCGCACCAGGTCTGACCGCACACCCCGATCCCGGGTGCGCACGTCTCACCTCCGAGGAGCAACGGAGGCGCGGGTCACGTCTGCAGGCCGTCATGGTCGTGCACCGCGGCACGTCCATGAAGTCGCACGAGCGCGTCTCGCAGGCGCTGGATTGCTTCCTGTTCCGAGGGCACGGCCCCATTCTCCGGGATCTCAGCCCTCTTGTCCCGGCATCGACAAGACGATCTGATACGGGCCGGGCAGCGGATACAGCCAGTTGTCGACACCAATGAGCGGTACGACGTGGGGCCGCTCACCGCCGCACGCCGCTGCTGAGCCGTGGCAGACATGCCGCCGGCCTCAGCGCGCGGCGCCGCCCGGTCGACCTGGGCCGCTCCCGGAGCGCCGGTGACCGACGCGTGGAGCCCTCATCACCGGGGAGCTACCAGCCGCCGGACGGAAATCGCGCGCCGCGCCGGCCACCATATCGTCGGGATCGCGGCCGAGGACCTGCCGGATGTGCGGCGGGATGACCTCGGATGTTGCCATTGCCAGTCGGACCTGCACCGAACGGTCGTGAACCAGGCGTTCCAGATCCGCCTCGTCCAGCTGGACCGCGCGGACCAGCGCGGCACGGACGTCGACCACGGGGTCCTGGGCAAGCGCGCTGCGCTGCTCGGCGGTGGTCCGCGGGTTGCGGGCGACCCCCTTGCGTACGCGCGCGGTGCGATCGGCCATCAGGGCGGTGATCACGTCGGGGTCGTGGGTGTGGGTGGCGAGTCGTTCCCGTACCTCGGGTGAGACGTCGTCGATCAGCCTGGCGGCCAGTTCGGGCTCCAACTCCCGCGTCTCCGCCAGGAGACCACGAAGCTCCTTGTCGGGTGCCTCTGACATCACCCGGCGAACCGACTCGTCGCAAGCCGGGTTGCCGGCGACCGCCCAGCGGACCCACCGGTCGGCGTCCTTGACGAGACGCAGGAGATTGGCGACCGAGGTCGAAGGGTTTCTCGCCACAGCCTCCCGAACCTGACGATCATGGTCCCGGGTCAGCGGTCGCAGAGCCTGCGCGGGTGCGTCGGTCCGCGCCGCGACCGCCTTACGGACCACGGCCGACGGGTCGGACGCCAACTCGAAGAGGGTCATCTGTGGCGTTGCGGGGTCCTGCGCGAGGGCCAGCCGCGCGTCGGCGCTGCCGCCGCTCGCACGGTGGGCGGTGGTACCTGACCCGTGGTGACCGTCGGGCCCGCCGACGTCCTGCTGCTTCCCCATGGGCGCAATCATGTCACGGGCAGACCGAGGCAATGCGAGCCTGACCAACGCGTTGACGATGGTCGAAACGTTACCTCGCGGACGCGCCCTTCGGTACGTCAGCAGTGACGTGGAACTCCTGACGAAATAGTGCTGGGCGTAACCGGTGAAGGTGAGGATCGTTCCACCACGCCGCCTGCTGTCGAGACGTGTCGGCGACAGGCGGCACGTTCGATGCTTCCTCGCTGCTTCCGCGCGGGCGGTCGCTCAGTCGGAAATGCCGGTCTGCCCGACGACCTTCTCCACGGTCAGGCGCACCAGCAGCTCGCCCGGCACGGCGTTGCGCGCCCCGTATGCCTCGGCCAGGTCCGGCCCCATGTAGCGCTCGGCGATCCGGATCGCCCACCGCCGCATCTCGGGCAGGTCCTCGCTGATCGTCGCGCGCCCACGCAGCGTCACGAACGCGTACGGCGGCTTCTCGTCGTCGACGCACAGCACGGCCCTGCCGTCGCGGGCGAGGTTGCGGCCCTTCACCGAGGTCTTGCCGGTGTTGAACAGCACGTCGTCGCCGTCGAGTACGAACCACACCGGGACGACGTGCGGCGAGCCGTCGGCCCGGGTCGTCGCGAGCTTGCCGGTGCGGGTGCCGTACGAGACGAACTGCTGCCACTCCCCGTCGATCATCGGCTTCGCCATGCGGCCATTATGGTGCCGTCCGGCGTCGCAACCATCGCGGACTGCTGCTGCCCGACGCCTCGCTCACAAGAACTGTGCGCTTCGTCTGCCGCGTCCGCGTCCGTCGACTGCCTCGGCCGACCGTCCACGCGACGCCGGGCGTGATCGTCTTTGTGCCGGCTCGTAGCTGTCATCGTTGCTGTCGACAGCCCACCCCGGCGGAAGGTTACCAATCCCGTGTCCGCCTGGTGCATGAGCAGCCGGGCCAACGCCGGCGTCGATCGGGTGATTTCATTCGATCATGATGCAGCCCCTACGCCGTGCCGCCTACCGCCTCTACGCCCGCCGCCTCCGCACCCAGCTCCGCGGTAAGTCGCTGCCACGGCACGTAGCGATGGTGATGGACGGGAACCGCCGGTGGGCCAAGCAGGTGGGCTTCGATGACCCCCGGGTGGGCCACCGATACGGCGCAGAACACATCCACGAGGTGCTGGGCTGGTGTGCCGACATGGGCATCCATCACGTCACTCTGTTCGTCGCCTCCGTCGACAACATGCGTAAGCGGGCATCCGAGGAGGTAGAGAACCTGATGCAGATGATCGAAGACGTCGTCGCGGAGCCTCTCCTCCGTCCGACCAACCCATGGCAGCTTCACCTGGCCGGTCGCGCGGACGTCCTACCCGACTCGACACGCCACGCCCTGAAACTCGCGGAAGACGCCACCAGTGAACGCGGTGCGGACTTCCACCTCACGGTCGCCATCGGCTACGACGGCCGCGAGGAGATCGTCAGCGCAGTTCGTTCCCTGCTAGAGCAGGAGGCACAAGCAGGCGCCACACTCGACGACGTCGCACAGCGGCTAACCGCGGACGATCTCGCGGCGCACCTGTACACCGGCGGTCAACCCGACCCTGATCTGGTCATCCGCACGAGCGGAGAACGCCGCATGTCCGGGTTCCTGCTCTGGCAGGCCGCCTACTCCGAGTTGTACTTCTGCGACGTGTACTGGCCCGGCTTCCGGGAGGTCGATTTCCTCCGCGCCCTGCGCTCCTACTCGGCCCGCAGTCGACGATTCGGAGCCTGACAGCCACGTACCGCGCTCCCGGTTCCGTGGCGCAACCGCGAAGACGGCGACCATCAGACGTTGCAGCGGAACTTGGAGCGGCTAGTGCGGTGTCCAATAACGTTCGCCGGGTTGGCTGCTGCCGGGTTTTGTCGTACCCGTTGGGTTGGGTGTGGTTGTGCCTCGTCGTCGGGATCCCACCGCGCCTCGGGTGGTGTATCGCACGGCTCGTGTAGCTCTGCGGGTGACGGCTGGGCAGCGGCGGCGGTGTTTCGGATTGCTGCGCTCGG